>JAIESK010000025.1 GCA_019746105.1 Alphaproteobacteria bacterium | reverse complement strand
TATTTTAGCTGAAAACTAAGAGCAGCTCTACCTTTTCTATACCCTATTTATATTTTCCCCGGACACTACTGCGCGAAAGCGGAAATCCAGGGAATGACTGGATCCCTGCCTTCGCGGCGATGACATTGGGTAGATATGGACATAAGGTTTCTTCATGTTAAATAGGTATAGTTGTTGTTGAGGCGCCTGATATCCTAAAATGGATTGCTTCGCTTCTCTCACAATGAAACCTGTAGTGGAAGAAACATCAGAAATATTCTCTTCACTATTTATAACCTCTGAAATAGACGTAACCACCAAGGGTGACGTCTCTTCTTGCTGGAATGTTTGAGGCACAACTTCAGAGGTGGATGACTTCTCTCCGATCGCAGTAACGGAGGGTAAAGAAGTAACCTCGCTTCCTGCTACTTCGTCATTGCGAAGACTCATAGAGGTCGAAACCACCCAGGAGGACGTCGATATTTGTAGAGGCACCTGATGTTCTGAAGTAGATGGCTTCGCTTCGCTTGCAATGACGACTGCAGGTAAGGAAAGATCAAAAGTGCTCTCTTCATTATTAAAAACCTCCGTCATAGACGCCACAATCAAGGGTAATGTCTCTTCTTGCTGAAGTGTTTGAGGCACAACTTCAGAGATGGATGGCTTCTCTTTGATCACAGCAACTGAGGGTAAAGAAGTAACTTCCTCTCTTTCAACTTCGTTATTGAGAACCTCTGTCATAGAGGCCGCAATCAAGGGTAACGCTTCTTCTTGTCGAGGTGTTTGAGGTTCATTCTCAGCCTCAGAGATAAATTGCTCAACAGGGGTTGTTATAATCCTCGCGGATGGAGGAACATCAAAAACACCTCCTTTACTATTGGGCGTATCTATCATAGATACCGCAATCAAGGGTAACCTCTCTTCTTGCTGTGAGGCTTGGGGTTCAAGGACAGATAAGGAAATATCAGCCCCCTCCCCTTCATTATCAAAAGTCTCTGTAATAGGAGCAATAACCAAGGGTAATGTCTCCTCTTGCTGGGACATTTGAGGTTCATTCTCAAAAACATTCTGTTCCACAGGAAATGTAATCATAACCTTGTGTGAAGAAACATCAGAAGCATTCTCTTCACTATCGAAACTCTCTGGAATAGGCTCAACCTCAGAAGTAAGTTGTTCCAGTTGAGCAATCACAGACTCAGGTGGAGAAAGATCAGAAATACTCTCCTCATTACTGATAACCTCTATAATATTGATAGCGAACTCTCTGAGGTCATCTTGAGGGAGGTCTGCAATGAAAGGCTCTTTACTCTGAGCAGCAGGCAGAGGTGATTCATCCACATCCATGGGATTTCCTCCTTTTTCTACAGGCATAAAAGGTAAAATGGTGACGAGAGGCATATCGTTTTCAATACATTGATCTACCGTAAAGTACAGCGATCCAATAAAACCGGCTCTTGGAGAAGTTATACTGCACTCCATTTTCATGGCCTCAACAATATAAAGAAGATCTCCTCTTTTAACCTGCTGACCTGGCACAACAGCAATGCGTCTGATCACTCCAGGCATGAAAGATTTTATTACTTCTTCATCCTCTTCTAAAATGGCATGGCAGGAACTTGAAACCAGCACCGCAAAGAGAGAAAAAAGCCCAATTGTTTTTCTAATATTGAGGTTCATGTTTCCCTCCATTTTTTATGTTATGATGGGAAAATACCGAATATAAACTGCTTTCGTCAACCATATTTTTTTTATAGGTTGACAAACTTAATAAAAACAAGAAAGGAAAAGGGCTATGAAGGATGAAGACATTGCAATGGCTTTTGTAAAGGCATTTGAAAAGGCGGACGTCGCTCAACTTACTGCATTAATGGCAGAAGACGTTGTAAACTATGTCACCAATCGTGAAGGAGGAGTGGATAAGGTCCTCGGCCGTGAGCCTTACCTTAAGCGCGTAAAAGCCATGGAGGTTGCAACGGCCCATCTTAGGCTTGCTGTTCCGCAAATCTTGACAATTAAACCGGGACAAGTTCTTTTAATGGTAGAAGTCAGAGCTGAGCGCTCTGGTAAGATTCTTCATAACTTTTCAGCCTTTCTCATGGAGATTAAGGATAATCAAATCCGTCAAACGTGGATGGTAGAGGCCTTGCCTGAGAAAAGTGACGATTTTTGGAAGTAGGGCGTACTCATCAGCATCTGTTTGGAAATAATCTTATTTTAAAGAAATTTTTCTGGCTAGTTTTTCAAATTCATCGCTAGTGAGGGGGTATCCAAAATAAAATCCTTGAATAATTTCACATTTATTCTTCTTTAAGAAATCAAGCTGCTTTTGGGTTTCAACGCCTTCAGCCAAAACCTCATAATTCAAACTATGGGACATATCAATAATTGCCTGAATAATCACTTCATCGCTATTACTAACATTAATGCTTTCAATAAATGAACGATCGATCTTCAAGCGATCCACATGAACTTTGTTAAGGCTTGATAAGGTCGAATTTCCTGTGCCGAAATCATCGAGAGCAATTTTAACACCAAGTTTACTAATCTCATTGATTGTAGAGATGACTTCGGGATTAGAAATAATGACATTTTCTGTAACTTCTACCTCCAGATCTTCTGGCTTAAGCCCAGAGTCACTGATAACATTTTTTATGAGTTCTGGAAAATCCCTCTGTTTTAGCTGTTGACTAGCAACATTAATCCCAATTCGAAACTTTGGAAGCCCCATGTCTTGCCATATTTTATTTTGCCTGCAGGCTTCTTTAAGCACCCATTCACCAATAGGAATGATGAGTCCCGTCTCTTCTGCAATAGGGATAAAATCAATAGGAAGAAGTATGCCGTATCTTGGGTGCTGCCATCGAATGAGAGCTTCAATGGCCATGATTTTATTGTTACTAACATCAAATTGCGGTTGATAACAGAGAAAGAATTCTTTCTTTTTTAAGGCTTCCTGTAATTCATTTTCTCTTTCTAATCTTAATAGGTTTTCTTGGTTAAGCGTAGGAGAGTAAAGTTGGGTTTGATTACCTCCTAAAGATTTTGATCGATACATGGCAAGGTCAGCATTTCTCAATAGAGTATCAGCTGTTTTTCCATCATTGGGATAAAATGTTATGCCAGCACTGACCCCAATGGTAATTTTTCTATTAGCTATTGTGAATGGCTTTTTAAAAGTATTTAATATTTTTTTTGAAATTTTCTCAATCTCAGTCTCTCTTTTTAAATTATTTACCACAACAACAAACTCATCTCCCCCTTGTCTTGCAATTGTATCTTCGGCGCGAAGAGTCTTTTTGAGTCTCTCAGCTACAGCTTTAAGAAGTGTATCGCCAGCATGATGACTTAAACTATCATTGACGAGTTTAAATCTATCCAAATCAAAAAAGAGAATTCCGACGATCTTCTTGTTTCTTTTTGCTTCAGCTATGGCGTGTTGAATACGGTCAAAAAGTAAAATACGATTAGGCAGTCCTGTCAAAGCATCATGAGTTGCCTGTAGAATCAACTTTTTCTCAAGCAGTGCGCGAGTTGTAATATCACGAAAGCTCCACACACGGCCAATGGCTTGACCTTCTAAAGTATGAGGCTGAGTGTATAGTTCAAAAACACGATCATCCTTAAAATTAATCAGCCCCAAATATATTTCTTTTGGACTTTTGTTTATTTCTTTTAACTTCTGAAGATAGGCTTCTGAATCTTGAATTTGATCAAGAACATATTCAACAATAAGATTATAATTTTTTGTATCAAGAACTGAAGAAGGAATCTTCCATAGCTCAACAAAGCGTTTGTTATAGTCAATAATATTCCCTTCATGATTCACGACAACTATTCCATCCGTTGAAGATTCAAGGGTAGAGCGGGTAAGAGAAAGAGACTGCCTTAATGACATTGTTTTTTCTTCAATGCTTTTTTCAAGAAATTCAGTATAGGACTTTACTTCTTGCATAAGCCGCCATTTCTTAGTCAAAGCTGCGGCAAGCTGACGTACAGCAATAACATCAAAAGGTTTCTTTAAAACAAGAAGATTATCTGTTGTTCCAAGTTCTTCAACGGTTTCTTCCCAAGTGTAGTCAGAAAAAGCCGTGCAAATCACAATTTGAATATTAGGATCAATCTTCCAGATATGTTTAATTGTTTCAATGCCATCCCACCCTGGGGGCATACGTATATCCACAAAGGCAAGTGCATAGGGTTTTTTTTCTTCGAAGCCTTTCTTAATTTTTTCGAAACCTTCCTGTCCTTGGGTTGCAGTATCAATTTGAAATTGAGGAAGTGGAAGTTTTTTTTCATCTGATCCACCAAAAACCTTTGATTTTAAATCTTGTAAATGACTGCTTGTTTCCACAGGTGTTAAGATTTTTACAAAGTCATGATGAATATCAGGATTATCATCAATAATCATAATTTTAAAGTTATCATATTGATTTTCTTCCACTTTTTGAACCTTTCTTAATAGAGTTGATAAAACTTCATAGATCTAAACCTGCCTCCACTCTTGGCAATGTAAGAGTGAATGTTGCTCCACTTTCTTCACCTTTGCTTTCTGCACTAAGTGTTCCCCCTAGTTCCCGAGCACTTATGGCACTCATATGCAGCCCCAAGCCATGTCCTTCAATCTTGGTTGTGAACCCCAAAGAGAAAATTTTATTAAGATTTTCCTTGGGGATACCAATTCCATTATCCTTGATTTTAATAATGATCATGTTTTTTTTAGAAGAATCTTCAACAAGTGAAATCTCAAGTTTTTTATCACTGTTGTTGGAAGCCTCCATAAGAGCTTCTTTAGCATTTCTTATGAGGTTAACCAAGATTTGAAGGACTTTAACCTTATCTATGAATACAAATGAGGATTCTTGATAATTTTTATGGAGATGAATGTCATATTTATCAAAATTAGTTGCTGTCATATCCAGAGCGGTATCTAAAATCTCAGGCATAAATACTTTTTCATTTATTCCCGAGGCCCTGCTCATATCACTTTGTGTTAATATAATGTCTTTGATGTGTGATAAAGATTTACTCAAACTTTCTAGTTCAGTAGAAAACGTTTCGTAGTTATGTTTAACATCCTTGAGTAGTTCAATAAGGTATTCAGGAACAAACTTTCCTCTCGGGTCTGTTTGTAAATATTCTGGCAGCCTTGATAAATTTGTCTTTAAAAGTTCACGAACATTTTCGATTTCTCTAATATCTGATTGAAAATTTCGCTCTTTTAGAAATTCTACCGAAACATTAGCACTGTTTAAGACATTTCCCACATTATGCAGTGTTGATGAAGCAATGTCAGCCATACCAGCAAGCCGTGCAGAGGTGACAAGTTGAGCGTGCAAATCAGCGATTTGCTCCTCCGCTGCTTTTCGTTTTGTAATATCCATCACAATACCTGTCAAAGTTGTAATGGGTTTTTGTAAGGAAACAGGGCGCCCAATAACACGATACCACCTGTATTTTCCATCGCTATGTTTCATTTGAAATTCATATTCATACTCCAGTCCTTGAGAGAAGGCCTTTTCCATTAACTTCTTAATAACTTTACGATTTTCTTCATGAATTCTCTCCATGAACCCTTCAATAGATGGCGCTGGCTCAGAGGGATTCAACCCGTAAATACGATAAAGTTCCCTAGACATCGTAATTAAATTCTTTGATTTGTCGTAAGTCCAATACCCCAAACCCGCTATTTCTTGGGCTCTCTCAAGCCTTTGGTTGATTTCAAGCATTTCTTGCGAAGAAAGTTCCATGGATCTTTCTAAAAGGTAGCGTTCTTGATCTGCTTCCGTATATGTTTTGCTTACTATTTCTTTGACCTTTTCCCAATCTTGTGGGGAAGGAGAAACTCCATCAAGCCCCAAGTTTTTAAGTTGCCGTATTAAGGTTTTGTGGTATTCCATAAAAAAAGTTACCTTTTCTCATTCTTATAAGGACTCATTTAGCTTTCATACAAGGTTGTGAGGGTCATTGTTTGATTGTGAAGATCACAAGAGCCTGAAATAAGTGGCGACAACTCTCCATAGGAGTAAAACCCAACTTGTAGAGTGCCTTTGGGAAGAGTTTCAAGCACATACTCTGTTTCCTCTTCCGTCCTTTCTCCCAGAAGAAGTCGTCTACCAACACAGCTGATGGCAATGGAAAGAATAGGACCAGGATTTTCTATGTGTATTTTTTTTGCCGCCTCTTCTCCTGCTTCACCCGCACTTGCAATTAAACGATCGAAGTTCGCTTTCATAAGCTGAGCAAGGTTCCCAGTTGGCATGTCCCCTGCAAAAGTGAGTGATTGTTTTTCTTCATCTACAGCCAAAATTGTACGCACAAGATGTCTTGAGTCTTTTTGATCACTTCGAATGGACAAAGGGAAGAGAAGTCCTGTTGAGGGAAGACCTTCAGCTCTCTCTCCAAGGTACTTTTTGTAAAGAGTAAGGGCAGGCTGTCCATCAAGTTCATAGAGAACATTTCCTTTTGATCGCGTAATATAACGTTCTGGCCCGAAAATGTCCCAACCGCCTTGAGAAGAAAATCCTATTTGAATAGCTTCTCCATAAAGCGCGAGGGCTGCGACGGTGTTTTTATAGGTTTTCCCATCATAAATAACCCAAGTTTCTTTAAATCGATCACCATCACCTGCAAGGCCACCCGTAATAACAACGTTTGGTTTATTAATCTTATTTAAGCCTTTCACAAGTTCTGTCCCGTTAACATTCAAGCCATCCGATAAGACGAGAATGCTTCGCAAATCTGGGGCATCTAGTTTCTTAGAAATTTCCTCTCCCGCTTGAAGAGAATCTTCTGATGAAGATACAGGCGTCTTTAAAATTTCAATACGGGTTTTATCAAATTGAGCAACAGCGACAGATATGCTGTTGTCGGTAATGCGTGATCCTGAGATTTCACCCGCAGTGGAACATCCAATCATTTTAGATTTTGGGTACTGTTTAGATAATTCTTCTAACAGCGCCAGATCTTTAGCAAGTTCAGGAGAAATAAAAGCTAAAATCAATGTATTTTCTGAGTCCATTTTTGGAAAGGATTCAACAGACCATCCCTTATCTTGAGTATAGTTAAAGGTTTCAAGCTTCATAATCTTTCCATCCTCTCCTAACTTATTATTTTCCGCTTTTATATGATAAAGCTAATTCATTAATAAATTATAAAGGAAGGATTTAAATGTGAGATATAATACTAAGTTCATAAAATAAATTTTCAGATTTGTTTGAATCGCCACGCCTAATTTTATAAGTACTGCGCAGGTAACTTTTTAACTTTCTTATCCCCTCCCTTCCCCTCAATTCATTTTTTCGTTACTTACGAGCTCTACTGCTTCTGCTACTTTTTCTACTGCTACTACTAATAGGATGGTAAGGTGGCGGTGAGTTCTTATTTATCATATATGAATTCCACATATCTTCACTAATCTTCTGATATCCAATATATTTCTCACAATAAAATTGATGTGCTGGAGAATCAGGAGAAAATTTGCTTTGCTTATCTAATACGTTTCTTGTCTTTCTTTCTAAAATAAAATTTAAGTAATTAACAATTTTCATACATTTTTCTGCTTCCTCAAAAACACTAAAATTAAATGCTGAAAATGGAAGCTGATAATTGCTTAATCTAGCATGAAGAGCTATTTTTGCGCTTCTTTTATCTAGCATTGAAAGTAACTCTTCTGCTTCATCACTAACATCAGTCAATGATGTTGAAAACATTGATGTAGGCGGAGTTGAAGAAGATGCCGCCGATGATGACGAGGAAGAAGAGGAGCTTGATGAAGTACAAATGTCAACTATTGGCTGCCCTATTTTTAACTCTTGAGAAGCAATTGTAGGCTCTAAAATTACAAAACCATCCAAATCATCAGGTTCTCTAGAAAGACATTCAAAAGTTTCACGATCATCATAGGCTGAATTACGTAACAACCCTTCTAACTGTCCTTTTCCTAATTCAAGTTTAGCCTCCCTATCTTCACACCGCTTTTTCATGAATTCCTTATATTGTAATTTTATGGGATCTGATTCTGAGCCTTCCTCCACATAAAAATTCTTTAGATAATCAAGAGTCTCCTGCTTTGACTTTGCCATTTTTGTAGCATACACAGCCGTTAAAAAATCAAGAACTTTGCGAGTCTTTTCTTTGCGGTAAGGTGTGTTTAATTTAAATTCTTTCTTCCAATCAACTTGGCACTTATTACTTAATGCTCGATGAATAATCCTTACTTCTCCATCGGTTAATGAATCTATTAAGCTTAATACATCTGCATTTGAATGTACTTTTGAGCTAATTAGAAATGTTAAAGTTAATAAAAACATCCAAAATTTCTTAAGAATCAGAATTTTCATCGAAGCAACTCCTCACCTAAATTCATATATAGCTCCAATTGAATTCTAGAAAACTAATGCGTAACGTTCAAGCTTATTAAGTATAATTGTGTTATTCGGATAAACATTTAAGCTTTTGTCCCCTCCCCTCAATTAACTCATTTTTAATGAATTTTTCTTTATGATTATAAAACGACTTACAAAAAGGGAGACCCTTACTATGTTCATCATGCACATCAGCGCCTTACTTGCCTATAGCGTTCTTCTTGCAAGCACGACTCTTATCATTTGGTCATTGCGGCATGAAGGAGCAGGGAGCGCCCTTGGCAAATTCGTCGGATCCTTTGTCTTCATCCTGTCTCTTTTATCTATGCTTTGCATTGGTTATTATGGCCTTAAGTATTGGACTCAGGGTCATTTTGAAACACCCCCAAGTATGCCTATGGAAATGCGTCAGGACATGATGCAAAAAATGATGCCACAAATGATGGAAAAGATGATGGAACACATGGGACAGATGGGACAGATGGGACAGATGGGAAATATGGGAATGCAAAAAGGAGAAAATCACTCACATTCACATATTTCGCAATAGATGCCATTCGTGCAATTTTAAATTTTCTCTCGCTATTCGTAAATAAAATATGTATAATAAATATTTAATGAATAAAAAAAGAACATAGAGAATAAAATATTATGTTACAAATTTATCAAGGTCTTTCATCTAGTCTTCTATTAACGTGGGCTTCAGATTTTATCGGATGTTTAGGAACTCTTATTATATTGATCGTGTATGTTTTGCTTCAAGTGGGGAGATTAGAATCCTCTAGCTTGACTTATTCTTTATTGAATGTTGTTGGGGCAATCCTGATTTTAAGTTCACTTCTTTTTTCCTGGAATTTAGCTGCCGTATTAATGGAAATTTCTTGGGTTATCATTAGCCTTTATGGAACACTAAAAGCCTTACGTCCGCAGAAGTTTTTTAACATGCCTCAACCCCTACAAGAATAGCTCTTCTCCGATTGAGACAGTTTAGTTTTTCACTCTCATAAATATAGTTTCATCCCCTCGTGAGTGGCTTCAAAACCTAATTTCTCATAAAAAGCTTTGACACGAAAACGCGTTTTGTTTGTTGTAAGTTGAACAATTTTACATCCTCTTTCTCTTCCTAAATCAATTGCTCTTTGAAACATCCATGTCCCAACACCTTGATTTTGAAATTTTTTATCAACATGAACATTTTCTATATTAAGCCTCCAAGATCCTTTAAAAGAAAGAGAAGGCATAAAAGTTAAGTGGCAAGTTCCTATGATTTGATCGTGATGTTCAACGATGAGAAGAATTTGATTTTTATCCTCAATAATAGCCTGAAAAGCTTCACAATAACTCGGCAACAAAGAATCAGAAAAATGCTCTCGCATAACCCCAAGGTCATCTTCGATGAGAAGCCGTATAATTTCTGGAAGATCTTTCTCTTCAGCGGATCTTAGAGTGAGTTCACCATCTTTAGTCATGGAACATCTCTTCATCAACGAACATTTTGCAAAGAGTAGTCCAAGGGGGTACAAATGTTAAGAAGAAAGTTGAGGAAAAATGACGAGAACATGCTTTGGTTGCTTAGCAAAATTTAAAAAGACAACGGATGATCCCATTCCTCATCCCTACATCGGGGCCATCGCCGAATGTTGGAATGTTTACGGTGATATTCTTAACAAAGAATTCAGTGATCCTGCCTATTTTAACGTTCATCGCACAACGGTTGATGCCTATGGAGCCCAACATATAGGAAACCAAAATGATCGCAGAGCACGACAATCTGCAAATGTTCATTTGATTGCTCTTTATTTAACGGTTTCTCAAAAAGCGGAGAATAAAAACATATTAACATTTATACGACATGCAACGAAGATAAAGCGAGATTGGCCTCCTCTTATTCAACTAAAAACCCCAGAGTGGTTAACCGTTCAAGATATTGTCAAGGCAGACAATCCCTCGTTACATGCCTGCTTAGTTACCCGATGGGGACAAAGCGTTTGGGAGGCTTATGCGGACTGCCATCAAGATATTATCAAGACCTATGAAAAAGTAATAGAAGAGCCTTAAGTCCCCCCTCATTCTTTCTTTTTCAAGGATTCCATTCCAGCTTATAAAATAAGAAAAAAAACTTCTTTGCTTTACATCTCATGAATATCGAAGAGAGCAAGAGTCCCCTCTTTCACAAGGGAGTGCGTAAAAATATGGCGAACGCCAATAACGGAAGATGCATCTACTTTCTCATAAAAAAACTGTTTCTCTTTTAGTCTATTAAAAGTTGGAAGTTTTTTAACGAGCGCTGCATGGGTATGACTCAGAATCTCTCCAGAATTTTGTTCGAGCGGATTCAGATAAAAAGCTTTGTTAAGATTTTCTGGCGGGAAATGCTGCTTCCCCTTTTCCGTAATGACAACTCCAAATACATATGCTGTACAGGGAGAAAGATATTCTGTTTCGGCCCAATACTTTTTGACGTGCTCATTAATTGGTTCGTTAAAAATAGGTGCTTTTTTTAGATAGGTGCAGGCTAATGTTTTAAACGAAAAACCTCCCACAAAAGCATATCCTAGGAGTCCTTGTCCTAGTTGTTTAAAGAGATCCTCGAGAAGGATACCTTTCTGAGATTCTAAGTGAAAGAGAGAGGAAGGATGTTGTTCCTTCCCAAGGCCCATCAAAAATGGGCTTTTTAAGCCTTCTTTGTAGGTATTGGTTTCTAAAGACCCTTCATTATTAAGATGGCTCGTATAAGCAACTTGGTTCAGAATGATTGCTTCACCTAAACAAGCGCAGGTTGTAAAGCTCCCCCCCCCTAAGGCAAAACGGAGATGATCCAAAACATTCTCTTCCATGGAAGATTCATCTACACGGCCATTTAAAACAGTTCTCACATCTCCAATGATTTTCAAAGTCGAAGAAACAGAAAAAACTTCGTAAGGATAAAATGCAGTTCTGACTGGCTCTTTGTGTTTTTTTTCTTTTTTCATGCTCCTTAGCTTTGCACATCTTTTCAACTTGTCAAGTGAATGACCTTCTCAAAGACTCCAACCAACCTTAACGGGGCTTCCGTCCCTCCCTGTATTTTAATGGGAAGGGCTAAAGTATAGGCTCCAACGGGAGGAAGCTTTGAAGCATTCGCAATATTTTCAATAATGTATTTATCTGCTCCTAAGATAAGATGGTGGACGGGAAAGCCATCCTCTGGACGATCGGGAGAAAGGGTATCAATCCCCAGACCAACAATCTGACGATCTAATAAAAGAGAAGCGGCTTCTTTTGAAATGCTGGGAAAAACATGATGGTTACGATATTGTTCGGGTGAATTCCAATGCTGTTCCCATCCTGTATAGACTATCACAAAACAACCAGAGGGGATTGTTCCATGTTGAGCTTCGAAAGCTTCAATATCTTGTGGGCGTAAGGAATAACGCTCATGGCTTTGAGGAGAGACATTGATGACAACACAGGGAGCTATGCATTCGTTTAAATTCAAATCTGCAATTGATCTTCCACCAGAGAAACAATGAGCTGGTGCATCCAAATGTGTTCCCATCCCAGCTTGCATATGAATATCATAGGTCCGAAATTGATAGAGAACAGAAGAATCATAATCATCTCTGAGAATAGGCTCAAATCCACAACTCCCATTCCAAGAAGGCATCTCAGGTGTTAAGGAATGGGTCAGATCAATGAATGTGCAATCCTTTAACTGGAGGATTGCATTATGCAACGGCTATCCCTTTTACAGTCGATTCTAGAGCCACCAATCGGTCTAAAATCTTTATCATTTCTCATCCTCCTCAAAATCCAAACTCTGAATAGGGAATATCATCTAATATATGCTTCATAGCGTGTTCTATAAAGGGTGAAAGATTCTGTGGCAGCTCCGTTAAATTGAAAAAACGCACATCATCGGCCTTATGAGGCTCCATATTTTGGATTATTCCTTTAAAACGACGGGCTACAAAAAAGAAATCTTGTTGATAAAAATAGTAACCATCTGGCTGAGTATGTTTGCGATACATGATATGAGCAAACTTTAAATCTTCGGGATTCAATGTAATATTCACTTCTTCAGCAGCCTCACGAATGACAGCTTGTCGGGGAGTTTCACCTTCATGTAACCCTCCCATCGGCACAACATATAAACCATCTTCCACCCCCGTATTATAACGCCGTAGACAGAGAAGATGATCATCTTGAAGCAGAACAAGAAAGACACCTATTTTGACTTTAAATCGCTTAGATTCAGAGAGATAAAATTGAGATTGAGAGAGAGCATTCATTTTAAAACCTTTTTATAAGAGCGGTCATTTTATTCCAATTCTTTCATCAAAAAATAAAATGTCGAGCTATTTTTATAGCCACTACGGGAATGGTCAACTTTATATCCCAAATTTTGATAGAGCTCCAAGGCTCCCCAGTCCATGGTATTAAGAGTCACCAATGCACAGCCTTTTTCACGGGCTAGCTGTTCCGCAGCCTCCAATAGTCGAGTACCTATGCCTTTGTGTCGAAGAGACTCTGAAACCCATAAACTTCCCGTATGGACACAACCATATATAATGGCGCCACTACAACCAGCCAATACTTGACCCTCCTTATCTTTAACAAAAAAGGCAAAGGGTTCAATTGGATCCATTCCTTTTTGCTGTCGAGCGTAATCCGTAAGACCATTATTTAATATCCTTACATCTTCAGGAGCGGGATTGGGCTCATATGTTATGGGAAATTCATTATGTTTCATATTGTAACTCTGTTTGTTATAAAATGAAGTATGGCACCCTTGCAATGAATTGCAGAGGAGAAAGTACCATCGCTCTCTCTCAAAGGAAAGATTGTTTAAGACACTCTTTTTGAAAGAGGCAATCAAATCTAAAGGACAGAAAACCATGTCATCCATCGCCTATTATAATAAAAATGCACAACTATATTCTGAGCGGACCGTAAATGGCTGTCGTCTCGAATTCCGTGAGCGATTTCTTGCTCAGCTTAAGCCAGAGGCCCAAATTTTAGATGTGGGTTGTGGCGTTGGGAGGGAGGCGCGTTTTTTTGAGGAGCATGGACACGATGTAACCGCTTTTGATGGTTCAGAGGAAATGATCAAACTTGCAAGTCAAATTCTTAAAAAACCGCCCTTGCTCATGCGTTTTCAAGATATAAATTTTTCAGAAGAATTTGATGGTATTTGGGCAGCGGCCTCTCTCATTCATGTCCCTCCTCATGAATTGAAAGATGTTGTCACTCGGATTAGAAGAGCTCTTAAGCCAGAAGGAATATTCTTTGCCAACTTTAAACATGGTGAAGGAGAATATACCCAAGAAGAAAGAACGTTTTACTATATGACGGAAATGTCTCTTCGACCTTACCTTGCCGATCAGTTCAAGATTATTGATATCTGGACAGCGGAAAATCGTAGTAGCCATTTTGCCCACAGCCCAGACAAACTATGGTTAAATGTTTTGGGAAAAAAAGTATCTCGAGAATCTCTATAAAAGATCTGCAATTCTCTTTAATTACCACGTGTCGGATTTTTGCCTTTGGCTCAAAAACTCTTCTATGCGCCTTTTCGTGGCAGGCGTCGTATCAAGAGGCAAATCATGCAAAGAAAACCATTGCTTCTCATGGATTTCAGGGGAGTAGACGTCTTTCATTTCAAACTTTTTGACGATATAAAAAGCCACATAATCGTCTCTTTTTTCAGAGTTGCTGTGGTAAACACCAAACAACTCTGGCTCTTCTAAGGGAGTTAAACCAACTTCCTCGAAAAGTTCTCTAAAAAGTGCATCCCGCATGGATTCATTTTCTTCAACCGCTCCCCCAATGGTATACCAGCCCTTCTGGTAAGTATGCTTAATGAGAAGGACTTGATCATTACTCACAACAAGAGCCCTCGCACCAACGGTTTTTACACCTATGGCTCTAAAAGCACAGTTTCGTGTCGTATGGAATATTTTATAGGCTAAGCTTTTGATCATTGCTTATAAACACTTTCTAAACCGTATTGCTACAAGAATTCAATAACACGTTTTCTTTAGCTTGCCTCCAAAAGTGCATGAGGACCTCAACAGGTTGCCCTTTTAATGTTTCAAACCCTGCAGCGTGGGCAAGCCGTTTGAGTTCTGCAAAGCGCCTTTCAAATTTCTCGACACTTTTCAGACACGTTTCTTCTGGATCAAATTTCATAAATAAACATAAGGAAAAAACGGCATGGATCAGATCCCCCATTTCTTCCTGCAGATGATGGCGATCTCCAGACTGCAAAAGACTATCCTTGATTTCCACGCACTCACTTTGTATTTGCTCAAAGATTTGAGCCGTATTACTCCACATAAAGCCAAAGTCATCAGCTTGCTTTTCAATAGCGGTGATCTTCTGAAAAATATTCATACTCACAATACCTTCTGTGATGAAAACCTTTGTAAGGGATAAGTTTACGAACGAACGCTTTGCAAAGGCTACTTTAACAGATTACAAATGTTAAGAGGAAAATAGAGGTATAAAAACATTTTTACATTCATTCTAAAAAATCCTTACTCTTGTATGGCAACCTCTTCAATGTACCTTCCAAGATGGTCACGGCTTGGCCCCTTAAATGTACCCGATCCCCAACAATCTGCAGACCTAAGATTCCTCCGCGAGGTGAGGCTTGGTAGGCCAGAAATTCAGATTTTCCAAGCTTTTGTTGCCAGTAGTCCACCAATAAACAATGGGCTGATCCCGTGACGGGATCTTCATTAATGCCTTCTTGTGGTGCATATATCCTAGAGACACAGTCATAAGGAGGATTTCCTTTCGCTGTGACGATGAGAGTGCGGCAATCGATCTCCTTAATGCGTGAGGGATCGAGTTTTAACTCTCGGATAAGTGTCTCATCGACAAGCTCAACGATGACATCGTCATAGGCTTTAACTGCATTTACAATGGCCTCCCGTTTGAACAATTTTTTAAAAAGGTGGAGAGGCAAAACCTCACCTGTTTTCTGGAGAGGAAAATCTAAAATGATGTCCTTACTCTCTTTTGTAACAAACAAAGGACCAGAGAGCGAATCGAAGGTGATGCCCTCCTCTTTGACAATGCCCTCTTCAAAAAGGATATGAGCAGAGGCCAGGGTTGCGTGCCCACAAAGTTTAACCTCAACCTCAGGAGTAAACCAACGAATATGGAAATGAGAAGACCCTAGGGGTTTGATAAAAGCTGTTTCGGACAGGTTCATTTCAGCTGCAATTTTTTGGCACATTTCGTCGGAGGGAAATTCCTCCACTATGGTAACTGCCGCAGGATTTCCTGCAAAAGTTTTGTCTGTAAAGGCATCAACGGTCCAGATTTTCATGGGTTATCCTCTATATAGGTAGGGTCTCAACGAAGAGTAGGCGGTTCTTGAAAAAGCTTCCTTATGAATTTAAATCGAGGAACGAGTTGTCCATTCTCTTCAACCATTCCCAAAAAGAGATCCATAGGACGTACCCAGAGAGCATAGCCTCCATAAAGAGCTTGATATGTCACCAATATTTCCAATGTTTCAGAGTGACGGCAAAGGCCAATCACTTGATAGAAATTACCTTTATAATGCTGATACAAACACAGTTTTAACTCGGTCATCTTTAAATGTCTCCATAAAACTCATCTATAATTTTTTGTGAGATTCAACAAGTGATTTATTAGCCTCAAAACGTGTATTGATCATATCTACTTCAAAAAAACACACATCACCTTGTATCCAATCTCTCACTGCCTCTACAGAAATTCCTTTTAAGCTAGCCCCCTTTTCAAGTAAATATTTTGTTAAGTTTTCCGAGCCATAACGCATGCTATAAGCTAAGGGGTTAAAGCCAAGAACCTTTCTAAGTTCAAAATATTCACCCTCCCTTCCCTTATCTTCTTCTTTAATGAGGCTGGCATTCAGATTTGCACCATTTTCTACCAGAACTTTAACGCTCTCAAAGTTATTAAACTGAATAGCGTAAAAAAGGGCCGTTTTCCCAAAACCTGTTTTCTCTTCGAGGTTGGCCCCCTTTGAGATTAAAAAACTTAAAATTTCTGGACGATTTGACGCCTTAATTAAGGCACTTTCATCATCAACCTTTGCATTTACATTAGCCCCAGATTGAATGAGCCATTCCAATATATCGGTACCATAGTTGTTCAGAATTGCATAAGACAAGGCCGCATTCCAATCCACTTGTGAAAAGTCCTTCACGCTCTTTTTAAGATCTTCAAGAGATTGGTGCGGTTTACGAAAGACTTGATAGGCTTTTTCACTGGCTATTGCTGTGGAGGAGTAGCTAAAACGAACATAGGCATTAAGATAGTTAGTTGCATAAAGGGCATATTTTTTTAAAAAATCGTGGGATTCATAATAAGTTTTAAGCTCTCTCTCCATTTTCTCAAAAGCTATTTTAAATTCATTATATTTTATAAAATTCCAGGAACCTAGAAATGACCACCGTTCAAGAGAATCATTTACCAAGGAGAAGTGAGGTGCAGATTTTTCATTTTCAGGAAGTTCAATTTTTTCTGGCACAAAAGAGAGAGAGTCACGCATCCGACTTTGTGAAGAATAAAAGGTCTTATAAAAAGTTCCCTCATCCCAATTACCTACAAAAAGAGCATCTAAACTATTATTAAATGAACCATAGCTGGGAAGGTTCTCCATACGATCTTCAGCTATAACGTTGACACCATAAGGATTATAGCAAGTCCCTGTATCATAGTCTAAAATCTCTGGATGCTCTAAAACCAACCATAGGGGAACTGTTAGAACAGGATACGCTTCTACATCACTGGGGACAACAACTTCTGAATAAACAAGAAGATTCTCTAATAAGGAATCGCCTCCAAATTTTAGATCCTCAGGAGTTTCATATCTATAAGAAGGACTTACTTTTGATAATAGTTTCAAAAGCTTCATTTCGATTGTTTTCTTTTTTTCTTCGTCACGAGGGAACTTTTGAGATTCAAAATAAATGGCATAGGCTTGACAAGCTAATGTAGGGCATCTTTTTAATAAAGCCTCGGCTTTAACTTTATCAATAGTAGGGTGACCTGTGATGATTTTCTCCAGAAAAGGCTTTTCATTTTCTCGAATGCGTGTTTTTAACTTCTCGATACGTTCTCTATAGAAGGTAGACAGCTCTTCTTCCGTTATTGCTTGATTCCGTTCTTTAAGCCAATTGCGCTGCTCTCTAATGAGAACATCTTTTTGCTTGGGTGTTGAAAAGTCCTTCAGAATCGAATAAACAACATTTAACTCACTGTCGATCTCATGGATTGTTTCGTTCTGTTCAATAATATTTTGAACTTCTTTTTCTGTATATGCTTTAAGAGAAATTGTGCTTAGAAAAAAGCCTGCTATTAAAATATAAATTTTCACCATCTTTTCTCTTTCACTTTATGACAATCTGTCGCCCCAGATGTTTTTAATCTCAGAGAGGCATCGCATATAATCTAATCTTTAACAAGTGATGGCTTTACGTATTATTCAACTCCAAGTTCACAAACGAACGTTTTGCAAAAAGTACTCCAACGGATTACAAATGTTAAGGAGAAAATGGAGGAAGGCAAGTGATTGATGAGGAAAGGCCAATGAAAGTAAACAGGAAGGGATACACAGAACAAAACGTAATTCTACTTGCTGACCCTCAGGTTATCTCAATTCCTGTTATTGAGAATCATGAGCCATTGGTTGATCTCAAAAACCAAACAGTGATTGCCTATGGGCCTTCTCCAGAAATTCCGAATAATACGGATTACACCAATGTGCGTCAAACGGTGTATAAGAAGCTTATTAAAGCTCAGTCGGTGTTGCCAGAGGGGCTTAAACTTTGTCTTTATGAAGGCTACAGAAGTTTCTCTTTGCAGGAGAAGCTCTTTAAAGCTCGTTATCTGAAGGTACAAAATCTACACCCTGAATGGTCTCACGATCAAATTTTTGAAGAAACGACGAAACTTGTTTCTCCTGTGATTAATAGGGATGGGTCGAAAAACATTCCTCCCCATGCCACAGGTGGGGCAATTGATGTTTATCTTATTGATGAAATTGGGAAACCAGTTGATATGGGAATTCAAATTAAAGATTGGATGGAGGATACGGATGGATCCCTCTCTCAAACCGATTCCCATCACATTTCTGCCAAAGCACAATACTACAGAAATATCATGAGCAAAGCTTTATCAACCGTAGGCTTTATTAACTATCCCACCGAATACTGGCATTGGTCCTATGGCGATCGTTATTGGGCTTATCAAACAGGTCGCTCACATGCGATTTATGGAGTGGTTGAATGATGAGAAACAAGAATTTGACCCGCCCTATTACCCTTTATCTAATTGGATTTGCAGGCAGTGGCAAATACACAATTGCAAAGGAAATTGCCAAGTCGGGTTATAAAGTTGTCGATAACCATTTGATTAACAATCCTATTTTCTCATTACTCGACTTAAATGACGAGACACCAATCGCCGAGAATGCTTGGATTTCTGTGAGAAAAATTCGCCATATTATTTTGGACTTTATTGCACAAGATCAAAAATCTAATTTCATTTTTACCAATGCGCTTTTAGAGAAAGAAGGTGATTGGAAAGTATACAATCTCATTAAAGAAACAGCTGAAAAAAGGGGTTCATTATTTGTTCCTCTGAAGCTTATTTTATCTGCTGAAGAGCACAAGAAACGCATTACAAATCCCGATCGCAAGACACGTTTAAAAACGACAAACCCCGCTGAAGTTCACATAAAAAAGGAAATGATTAAAATTGATCACCCCCATTTAATGGAAGTTGATGTGACGGATTTAAGTGCGAGGGATGCTGCAGAGAAGATTCTTTCTTTTGTTAAATCTCTCGAAAATAGTTTTTCAGCAAATGAGGATAAATACTCTGTCGGCGAGATTGTTCTCGATGAAATGGATACCTCAGAGATTCGTGAGCTGCTTTGGCAAGGGATTAAGGCCTTCAACCAACCTTATACAGGGGACATAACAACTCAGCCATTCTCTCTTTCAATTCGTGATGAAAATTCAAAAATCATTGCGGGCGTTTACGGATTTACTTTTTACGACCATGCCCGTGTGGAATATACATGGGTTGAGGAGTCTTATCGAAAACAGGGACTAGGACGAAAATTATTTCAAAAACTTGAGGAATATTGCCGCTCCAAAGGGTGCAGCGTTATCCAGTTGGATACCCTTGATTTTCAATCCCCCATCTTTTATGAGAAGATGGGGTATGAATACATTGGAACCGTCTCCGAGTGGATCAACGGTCATGACTGTTATTTTATGAGGAAAATGTTGTGAGCTCTTTAACTCTCCCTCCCAACCCATTTTATTTTACTCGTCATGGAGAAACCGAGTGGAATCGGCGTAACATCATTATGGGAAGTCAGGATATTCCTTTGAACGAATTTGGGCTCCTACAAGCCCAGGAAGTTTCACGAATTTTGGAGAATGAAAGTTTTGATATCATTGTTTCAAGCCCGAAGCTGAGAGCTCGGCAAACAGCTGAGATCATTGCTAAGCAGACAAACAAACCCATTGTGTTTAAGGATGGACTTAGCGAAATCGTCTGGGGAGAAGGAGAAGGAACGTCTGGTGATCCAATGTTGTCTCTTTTGGATGACACCCGTAAACCAAAGGGAGCTGAAACATTTTTTGCCTTTCAAAAGCGGGTGGTTGACACGGTTACTTCCATACTCCTCACGGAAAAGCTTCCTCTCATTGTTTCTCATGGGGGTGTGTTTAAAGCATTAACTCACCATATGGGGCACAAAGATCTAAGTTCTTCTAATTGTGTTCCTTTCTTCTTTAAACCGCCTGGTGAGCCCCCTCATCCATGGATGGTTTGTAGCTTAAAGGGGGAAGGACTCTGATGAGTTTTGCCCTCTCCCGAAATTTCACTTCTGAACAAAGCATTATGGATATTATTTCTACGATCATTCCTTTTGATGATCTTGAATCCCAGCACATTCAGGAAACCCTCGCATGGATCCACAGCGGAGCCCAGATCTTTCGCCTTCAAAAACCAAACATACCACCAAAACATCTGGTATCCTATTTCATTCTATTTGATGAAAGAGCTCAGAAAATTCTTCTCGTTGATCATAAAAAGTCTCAGCTTTGGTTGCCGGCAGGGGGACATGTGGAGCCGGATGAACATCCCCAAGATACTGTTTCAAGAGAATGCCTCGAAGAGTTAGGTATTCTCGCAGATTTTTGGTGTGCCTCTCCCCTTTTTCTAACCTCAACAGTGACGGTAGGTCTTACAGCCGGACATACAGACGTTAGTCTTTGGTATGTTCTGAAAGGAGATAAGGATGCCTCCTACGCATTTGATCGTGGGGAGTTTAATGCTATCCGGTGGTTTGGCTGGGATGAGATTCCTTTCAAGAAATCCGACCCTCATATGAAACGTTTCATTCAAAAGTTGAAAGAGTCGCTATGAATATCCACTTTGAAAAAGCCACCCTTGCCCATCAAGACATCATTTTTGAATGGCTTGAAGAGCCTCATATGAAAGAGTTCTGGGACAACACCCAAGAGCATAAAGATGACATTCTGAATTTCATTAATGGCCGAAAGCAACGTTATTTTTATGGGAATACAAAATACTGGGTTGGGTTTATTAACCTTAAACCCTTTTGTTTTCTGTTATCTGATGAATTTCTTGCTGATCAAAAAGACCTCACAGAACTCCATAGAACTTATTTATCAAAGACGGGCAGAACAATTTCTTTAGATTTTGGTATAGGAAATAAAACATTTTTAGGAAAAGGATTGGCCGCTCCAACGCTTATGGCTTTCACTAAATTTTACCAAGAAAAAATTGATCCAAAAGCCGATACTTTTTTCATTGATCCTGCTGAAAATAATCCCCGTGCAAAACATGTTTATGAAAAGGCTGGGTTTAAACCTATCGGTAAAGCAGTTGCCGAAAAAGGAGGCTTTATTGGGAGTGAAAGCATTATCATGGTAAAGAAATTAAAATGATCACTGGCCTGAATCACATCACTCTTGCAGTCAAAAACATTGAGGAATCTTTCTCTTTTTACAATACGGTAATGGGATTTACCCCTCTTTGTAAGTGGGAAGGAAGTGCCTATTTCCTTGTCGGAACTCCCAATCAGCCGGGCTGTTTATGGTTTTGTCTTGATCGAGATTTATCTCGTCAAGATGTGAGCTGTAACACCCATTACGCTTTTTCGGTGTCATCGGAAGATTTTAAAATTATGTCAGCGCGGATTATCAGCTCGGGCGCTGTCATTTTTAAAGAAAATACTTCACCTGATGACTCCCTCTATTTTCTTGATCCTGATGGGCATAAACTTGAGATCCATGTGGGAAACTGGCAAACGCGCGTGCAGGCCAAGAAGAAAAACCCTGGAAACTGGAAGAATGTGGAGTGGTTTGTGTAAGGATCAATGTTTAAAATGAAGGGGTGAAAAGTCGGCTGGAAAACTGGGTTTCCAGCCAATAATCTTATTACTTATACAACGAAAACTTCTTGCTTATTTGGCTGACCGTATCCCAGGGACCGTAAAGGATAGCAGCAAAATACGTATGCTCATCTTCTTTAACTCTAGACGTTCTTTCAATTTGCTCAAGCCAAGTACCTCCTGTCATGGTTTCAACAAAAGCAATTTGACGCACACCTTCAGCTTTAGCCGCTAAAACGGCTTTTCGAATTTCTCCGGATTTACCTCGCAAAATGATGTAAGGCATCCCTGACATTGACCAATTGTTACCGCTTGCATCTATGTTTTCCTGTAAAAACATTTCCTCTTTACCTAAAGTTGCCCCAATAGCAAGCGAAGCATGGGCAATAGCATTCATTGCAATGCCCGTATCGATATCTTTATTCACAATGGCAACAAGTTTATTTTTAAATGACATATGAATCTCCTCCCATAATTGAAATGACTTTACCAGCGGTCAGCACAGCCAACTCTTTACTTTGCAAATTAAAGACGGCATGGGGTGTTCCAGCAGCTGCCCATATTTCCTCAAATTTCAATAAATCTTGATCGATCAATATATTATGTATTGTTTGCTTATGCCCTACAGGAGGAATGCCCCCTATAGCAAAACCAGTCACTTCCCGGGTATAGTCTGCATCTGCTTTAACGATCTTTTCTCCCAACAATAACTCAATAACCTTCTCATCCACACGATTCGGCCCCGATACCAAAATCAATACAGGCTTGTGAGTCTCCACTGTTTTAAAGATTAACGACTTAACAATCTGCCCCACCTCACACCCAATAGCAGCAGCGGCATCATTTGCTGTTCTGGTACTATCGGAAAGCACAATAACCTTACAGTCGAGTCCCTTTTTAGCCAAAGCCTCTTGAACACTTTGAGCACTTTTGGCGAGGGGTTGATTTTTGTTCATTTTTTTCTCCTATAAATGACGAATTAACGTTGAAACTCATTTCAATTTAGATAAAGGGTAAAATTGTATGCGATTAGAATATGAATATGCTCCGCCTTAGCGGAGAAGGAGGAGTCCACTTAGAAGAAAAGCTTTAAAAAGTATTTTGTCGCTGATCGACATGACGTCGCTTTCATTCGTTATATTTTGCAAATCATTCATATATTAAATGGCCCCAATCGCTATAAAGTCAAGCATCTATTTTGATATATAATAATGATGACAAGCCTCGGAAAGCTTATTATTGTTTTTCAGATTTGTCCTTGCCGCAGAGAATGATCACATGAAAATAAAGTTCTTATTTCTGGTGTTTATATTAAGCTCATCAATATCTCTATGGGCTCTCGAGCATGAAAACAATTTAGAGACCTTAGAGAAAAAAGTTAAAGTGGAACGGCAAATCCTGAATTCTAAATCTCTTGCTATAAAACAACAGTTGGCCCTCATGGTTGATCTCGATCAAGAAATCAGGGACTTAATTATAAAGGACGTAAATAATAGAAAAACACACAAGCTTCTTGAAGAAATTGACCATTTTCACACCAACCATTTAAAATCCATGGTTAAAGAATATGACTGGGTCACCATCTTAAAATTTGACGAAGAAATGGCCCATCAAGCTTGGCTCCTTGTACAGCATGCAGATCATGATCCAGATTTTCAAACAAGTTTTATGTCTGCTTTAGAAAAATTATGTCCACTCAATGAAACCTATAGGAAAAATTACGCTTATATTTACGATCGCATCGCGTCAAATCGTGGCCTTAAGCAACGGTATGGAACTCAAGTAAAAGTTGAAGGAAATCAAGTTGAACTCCTGCCGTACGAGGGAAGTTTAAATGATCTTAATAAGCGTCGTCGAGAGATTGGTTTAGAGTCCATTCAGGAATACCTGAAAACTTTAAAAAAGTATTATGTGAAAAGTGAGATCGTCCCCGCCTGTTCTTAGAACGCATATTTTTAGGACATTAGATTAGGGAACGTTAAGCAAGTCATATCATCTTTTAAAAAAGTAATGGCACTATGGAGTGCCATTAAAACTTTTTCACTAACCCAGAAAAATTTTTATTAGCTTTCAGAAAGGAAGGTTTGTCCACTCAAAAGTGGGAACTAACCTTATTGATGCTTTAAAGCAAACGCTTTTTGAAATCCAGTGAGTCCTTTAAGATTACCATTCCTAGAACGTAAGTGCTGAATTCGTTCATCAGTGAGAGGATCGGATACGGACTGAATTTTCTTCTTACCAGAAAGAAATTTTTAGACAATTTCTATCTACCTATGCCATCTTTAAAAACGGCAAAAGGCCATTACGAGCCAGTTTACGTTTCTGATGAGACAAAGGAAGGATTCCATAAAAAAAGCTATTCAAATTTTTTTTAGGCCCTACCTCCAAGAGGCAGGACCAAACTTTTTTATCTTTTATTCTCAAGCGTTCAAAAGAATTTAATGTAAGACATAAGAAATCTATGCTTTTTTCCTTTCCAAATTCATTAAGTTTTTGCAGAAGGCGGCTGTAAAATGCTTGAGAAAAATTAAGCTTATCCTTATTAGTAGAAGAGATATTTGTGCTTTCAAAGCATAAAGCAGGAGTACAAACCCACACATCTTCCCCATTCACAACGCATGTTGACAGAAAGGTTCTTAACTGAGTTGGGAGGGTGTTTACAGACTGTTTGTAAAGGACAGCACCTCCGTAAATAATACCATTCTCTCCTTCATCTATAATAAATGTAGAGTAAGCCTGCTCTTCACATGATAGAGGAAGATCCTGTTTTAGTTTTATTAGGCCAATAAAAAGATCAATTCGAGCTCTATAATAACTATAATCCTTTGGTTCAATTGTCCTAAACATAATCTTCTTGTTGCCTACTTTACCGATTTAAAATTTTTTATATCTCCTCACGAGGTATCTATCCATCAGTCTATAAATAGCCCCTGTAAAAATAGGAAGTTACAGGGGCTCTTGCATTTGCAACACCATCACCATTTTCTAACACCATAACCACACCAGAAACATATCGCTTAAGAGACTCTCCAAAAGTGGGCTTCCTAAGTTTAAATTCTGAAGAGAATTGCATAGAAATTATTTAAAATACTTTTTTCTGACTATCGTGGAAATACACCTAGTGCCTGCCTAAGGGAAAATCCCTTAGTTACTTAGTTTAAAAAATAACTTGAACCTTCTACATAAGCCGCATAATAATAAAGAAAAAAATTTAAGAAAGAAAAATTTAATAATATTTTAGGCATTAACACAGGGCTTATGCTTTTATGATATTCAGTATCTTGCCTCAAGGCATTTGTATCTCACACTTAGAAAGTGTGCATGGGATCAAATTTACCCGTAGAGAAATAGATATTATTGCTTATCTTCTCAGTGGAAAATCAGCAAAAACAATAGCCACTTGTTTATCCATTGCTCCTAAAACAATTGAAGCTCACATGCGCAACATTATGATGAAAGTAGAGTGTAACTCGCGTGACGGCATTATAGAGTTTATCGAAAAATCTAAGAAGCTTCCTTTTTTTAAAGAACATTATATAAATTTACTTATTAACACTTCTTTTGAAGAAAAATTATCCAAAATCGCTATTGAGGTTAAGAACGAACCACCTAGTTGTGTGATAGTATATTGGGATAATCGAGAATATTATGATTCTCTCTGTCATGATTTAAAAAAGCATTTAAAACTCGCTGGTATTAAAACATCCAGTGATATGAGAGAAAACCAACTTTTTTTTAGAGCTCCTATCAATGATAGAGAATCAGGAAAAAACAAGTTTATTATTTATGCTGTTCCGAGAGAAATGATCGAACAGGAGGTAGTTAATAAAAAAGGAGAAGTTATTTCTTTTATCCAAAAACTCAGAGAAACTCCCAACACTATCATTGCCCTGTTTTCAAGCAAAAATACTAACAACGATTTTCTCCAAAACTTTAACAACACAAAAGATGTACACGATTTAGAACAAGAAACTTATTATGATTTTGTCTTTGCGATATTAAAAAAATATTTACCAAATATAAACTTAGAACCTATTATCTCTGATTTTACAAAGTATAATAGATTAATTGGTAGCACTTCTGACATTGTACCTAAACAACCATCTCAAGAAAATAAACTTTTATTAAATACAAGTTTACTATCTTATTGGAAGACTTATATTGAGAAATTATTCTTCATTTTAAAATTAGCGAAGACACCCTTATTTATAATTAGTTCAATAAGCATTGGAGTTTTCTTCGTCTACTCTCTAGCTTTTACTAGCGAAAAAAAAGATATCTCCACATCTATCAAAAACATGACCTGTAACGTAACTGCCAGATCTGATTTAAGCATTCCCACCTCCTCTGTTTTCTTAGATCGGCCTTATTTACTAGAAAAAATAGATAAAAGTTTAAAAGGACAACATGCAATTCAAACTATCGCTCTTACAGGAACAGGAGGAGCTGGAAAAACAACACTAGCACGGTATTATATCCGTCAACAAAACGCCAATGTAGTTTGGGAAATTAATGCTAAATCCGAAAAAGATCTTTATGACTCCTTTGAAGGACTTGCTGATTCTTTGTGTAAACCAGAAGAAAAAGGGAAATTAAGAGACATTCGAGACATAAAAGATACTAAAGACAGAGAAAAAAAGATTGTTTTGCTTGTAAGGGATCAACTGCAGAAACTTTCAAATTGGATATTAGTCTTTGATAACGTAGAAAAATTTTCGGATCTCCAAAATTATTTTCCGCATGATCCTAGCCTCTGGGGAAGAGGAAAAGTCATTCTCATCACAAAAGACAATAATATTAAAAATAACAATAATATCAACAAAACAATTCAAGTAGGGGAATTATCTTCTGAAGAAAAGCGAGCGCTTTTTACTAAGATCATGACCAACGGAAATTTTAGTAATTTTACGGTTGCTCAAAATGAGCAAGCGACAAAATTTTTAAATGATATTCCTCCGTTCCCGCTTGATGTTTCTATTGCTGCTTATTATTTAAAATCAACAAATGTGCCATATCAGACATATCTCGAAAAACTTACTCAATATGACAAGGATTTTGAAGGAATTCAGCAGACTCTTCTAGAGGAAGCAAGCGCTTATACTAAAACACGTTACGGCATTATTACTTTATCATTACAAAATATTATTGATACACACCAGGATTTTTTAGATCTTTTATTGTTTATAAGCCTTCTTGATTCTCAAAATATTCCTAGAGAGTTATTAGAACGGCACAAATCGAGTACGGTGGTTGATAATTTTATTTATAATTTAAAAAAACACTCTCTTGTTACAAACGAAGCCATTCTTTGTTCTGACTCCACTCCAACCTTTTCTATTCATCGAAGCACACAAGCTATAACCTTGGCTTACCTCACAAACTTACTCACTTCCGAAAACAATAAAAAAATTATAGAGGACATCGAAGCAACATTTAAGAACTATATTGCTGAGGTAATGGATAAAGAAGATTTTACTAAGATGACCCTTTTAATAAGGCATTGTGAGATATTCTTAACTCACCCTCATTTATTAACAGACTTAGTCATAGCTTCCATAGGGAGTGAACTAGGAAACGTGTATAGAGACTTAGGTAATTATGAAAAAGCCAAACAGCTTTTCGAACAAAGTATTGCTTTTCACAAAAAAAGCCTCAATGAAAATTCCCTTTTGTTTGCTCAAGCTTTAGGGTGGCTTGGATGTGTTTATAGTGACCAGGGTAATTATGAAAAAGCCAAAGACTTACTTGAACAAAGCATTACCATTTATAGAAAAGGTTCCTATGAAAATAATTCTTGGTTTGGTCGAACATTGGGATGGCTAGGAAATGTTTATAGAGAACAGGGTAATTATAAAAAAGCAAAACAACTCTTTGAAGAAAGTCTTACCGTTTATAAGAATAATTCCTATGAAAACCACCCTTGGTTTGCCCAAGCTTTAGGGCGTTTGGGAAGTATTTATAGAGAACAATGTAATTATGAAAAATCAAAGCAACTTCTTGAGGAAAGTCTTGTTATTTATAAGAAGAATTCTCATGAGAATCATCCCTGGTTTGCGCGGGCCTTGGCATGGTTAGGAAGCGTATATAGAGACTTAGGTCACTATGAAAAAGCAAAACAACTTCTTGAGGAAAGTCTTGTTATTTATAAGAAGAATTCTCATGAGAATCATCCCTGGTTCGCTTGGACATTGGTATGGGTGGGTGGCCTTTATAAAGAACAAGGCAACTATGAAAAAGCAAGACAATGTCTTGAAGAAAGCCTTGAGATTTATAAGAAAAATTCCTATGAAAATCATCCTTGGTTTGCGCGAGCTTTAGTAGGGCTAGGAAGCGTTCATAGAGAACAAGGCAATTATGAAAAAGCGGGTCATTTCTTTGAAGAAAGTCTTGCAATTTATAGGAGAAATTCCTACGAAAATCATCCCTGGTTTGCTCGAACTTTGGAACATTTAGGAGATATCTATAGAGAACAAGGTAATTACGAAAAAGCGAAACGATCATTTGAGGAAAGTCTCGCAATTTATAAAAAACACCATTTTGAAAATCATCCTTGGTTTGCATTGGCTTTAGCAAGGTTGGGAAGCGTATATAAAGATTTAGGTAATTATACAAAAGCCAAAAACTTACTTGAATGTAGTTACCAGACATATGAGAAAACATATGGAAAAGATCATGTGGACGCAGCCCCTGTTGTAATGAATTTGGGTCAAGTTTATATGTTAGAAAACGACATAAAGACTGCAGAGATTCTTATTAATAAGGCCTTGGAAATATTTCAAGTTAAAAAGAAAGCAGAAAGTTATGTCTGTTTAGAAAGCTTATCAGATTTATATTTAAAAAAAGCCTCGCAGATCATGAACAAAGAGGAGTCTGAAATTTTCAAAAAGCAAGCTACTGACTACTTGAAACAGGCTCTTGAAGTTATTAAAGCTCACTTTCCTAAAAACTCTCCTCATGTTCCAAGAATTGAAACAAAAATTATAAAGCTTACTTTTTCATAAGAAAATTTCTGAGATTATTACGTCCTGGAATCAAATTCTATTATCTATTTTAGAAAAAAATGAAGAAAAGAGCAGATTTCAAAAAAATGTCAAGTTATTAAAGTTGTGAATTCTTAAAGTGGGAATTGAATACTTCTTAGATTTTCTTTCTAAGAAGAATGATAAACAATTTATACTGATATATTGTATATACTTGCAAAAAGCAGAATATATTTTTATGATAGTTTTATCTTGACATACTCATTAAGTATACCCATTATTTCATGGGAGCATTTAATAAAAACATAACTGACAAAGGAGTTATATGCGTGAACGGCTGAGTTTAAATATTAGCGTCGCGCGCTCTTGTTTTGTTAAATGTTTGGGGTGCTACAATCATTTTGGAAATAGTCCACATTTAACAAGCACAGAAAACATTCTTTCTTTTTTAGATGCTGCAAAAAAAAAGCACTTTAGCAGAGTTACTCTTTGTGGTGGAGATCCTCTATCTAGACCAAATATTGTAGATCTCTTAAAGAAAATAAAACATCTAGGGTTTTTTATTTCTCTTGATACAGTTGGTACTCCACTTCTCGGTGAAGCAAAAACCATTTTTTATGGAAGTTCTGTAATAAATAAAATCAGCGAAATTGATATAGCAAATTACGTTGATATAGTAGGCATTCCCTTAGAAGGCCCTTCTAATGAGATTATAAGTCTTTTTAGAACCGAACGTACAAATCAGTTTGATGAACAAGTTTTTATTCTCAATAAACTCTCTGCCGCACAAACTAACATTTGCATTAATACAGTCGTTCACAAAGGTAATATTAATTATATTGAAGAAATACTGCCAATAATCAATGAATTCAAAGAAATTAAAAAATGGCAGCTTTTCCAATTTATGCCTATTGGGCCTTTAGGATATAAAAATAGGCACTCCTATGAAGTAAGTGATGCGGATTTTCTCTTGCTAAAAGAAAAAATAATAAAACATAAAGAAAATTTTCTTACCCATATAAATTTGGAGTTTAAAGCAAAAGCTGAAAGAAAAGGAAATTACATGTTTGTAGATTCTGAAGGATTAGCGTGGGTACCGAACATTATGATGAACGAAGAGTGGAGCGAGCAAAAAGATACCACAAATAAGAGACTTATTATTGGCGATATAAATATTCTCGAAGATCACGAGAAAATTTTAGAAAGAGCCTTAAATCCACAATCAATCAGAATTGAGTAACGATTCCGAGGGTCATTTATCCAAATTCTTACAGAGGTAGGACGATCGATATCTTCACATAAGCATCTATTGTCATAATAAAAACTTAAACATAGAATAATCACAATATATCATCGGATAATTTACGGACATGAAACAAGCATTTTCAAAGGGGATGGTTTTAGTCACCATCATTCTTATGGATATACTATCGGGCATGGAGTTTGATCTCTTTATCCCTAGTTTTCCTGAATTGCAAGATCACTTTAGCCTTACCCCCTTTTGGGTTGAAGCCTTGTTGTCGGTCAATTTTGCAGGATATTGTCTGAGTCTGTTTTTTGTTGGGGGGCTGGCTGATCACTATGGCCGTAAACCTATCATAGTGATGGGCCTTCTGATTTTTATCCTCGGTACTCTCTTGTGTTTATGGGCACCCTCCTATGGGGTGATGTTGAGTGGGCGCTTTCTTCAAGGCGTTGGCATTGCCGCCCCTGCGATCCTCAGCTTTTTAATTATTGCTGATGCCTATCCTCTTAAGAAGCAGCAATCCTTATTTGCCACACTGGATGGGTTATTCAACTTCGCTGCAGGTGCTGCTCCTGTCCTTGGGAGTTACATTACCCTCTATTTTCATTGGCAGGGTAACTTTATGACGCTTTTATTTTTAGGACTGGTTGCATTTGTGATGTCCATGCTTTTTATTCCTG
>JAIESK010000096.1 GCA_019746105.1 Alphaproteobacteria bacterium | reverse complement strand
CACAGTTTTTAAGGGTTTCTCTTGCTTTTTGATGTTGAATGCCGGGAGTGTCTCTTTTGTCCTTAAAAAGGAGGGCGATTTTCAAGGGATCCACAGCGCGTGCTTCAAGAATGGGGCGACATTCATTAGCATTGCTAAGGATGGCATCAGCAGCGTCCCTTTCGCTACCCTTCCACTCAATATACCTTTTAAAATCTTCATGTTGCTTGATTTTGGAATAAAGGTTTTTAAGCTCTGGATAAGCAGCTTGCACATCCTTTGCCATTTCTCGATAAATAAGAGAAGATACACGATGAGAGACTTCATAAAGATGCACAAGGCTCTCATAGTCCTTGTTCTTTAAAACGTCTTTAAGGACAGGAAGCTTTTCTTCAATAATATGAACATAGCCTTTATCTGCATACCTTTGAATGGCCTCATTTGTCTTTTGTTGTCCAAAAAGGACCGTGGCTTTTTTCTGCCAAGCTTCTTTCTGTCGAATAACAGTATTAAGCTCTGATCTTCCCAGCTTTTCTGTGACAAGCCTAAAAGCTGATCCGGCTTCCACAGGCTGCAATTGGGCCCCATCTCCCACAATAATGAGCTTAACGCCTAACTTTTTAACTGCACTTAAAAGTTTCTCAAAGCGCTCCACATCCACCATACCGGCTTCATCGAGGACAAGAATGCTCTTAGAGTTATATTGGCATCGCCCTTCCTTAAATGCTTTGAGAAACTTATGGAGGGTCGTTGAAGGAATACCATCACCTTCTAAGGAACTCCCTTCTAAACTTTGAGACGCTTTTCCTGTAGGGGCTAATCCATATACGGCATAGCCTTCTACCTTCCATATTTCATTGCATACGCCTAAGGCTGTGCTCTTTCCAGCCCCCGCAATGCCCACGACACATTTAACTTGACCTTCATCCACCAAATGGTGAATGGCCTTGATCTGATCTTGAGAGAGTCCCCCATATTTTTTTAATTTCTCATTGGCAAGCTTCTTATTGGCAAATTTCTCATTTGCTTTTGCAATGGCAGATTCAACATGTTTCTTCCGAACGCTATGGGTTTTGGAACGGCCCAGCTCTTCAGCCTTCTCAATCAGAGACATTTCGGCTTTGAGCATACTGCGGGTTGTATAAATGGCTTCCTCATGGGGAGTACCAGAGAAATCTTTGACCACTTCCTTGCGTAAGAAAACCAATTCAAGAGAGTTTTTAAGTTTGGCTTCTAGCCGATTGAATAAATGTGGATCATCCACATACTGATGGAGCTTTTTCTGCACATCACCCCACATAAAAGTCGCATGATGTTTGGCCACAATATCAAGAACCATGTCAGGGTTTCTTATGATCCGATAAAGGTTGCGAAGTTGGACATCATGAAACGCCTTCATCTTGTCCGTTACAGGAGGTGTTTTATCAGCATTCTCATCTTTATTGGATTCAAGAGGATCAATAACTTCGTTTTTTGACTTATTGTTTTCTAATTCCTTTGATTCCGCTCTTTCCTTTGCCCCCTTTGATCCATTTGCTCCCTTTGCTCTTTCAACTCCTTTTGCTCCCTCTGCTTTGGCTCTCTCTTCTTGTTCAATGACGTTTCTGCCCCGTTTAGGCTGAGGTTCCATCTCAATGCCCCGTTCTTTATTTGAACGATGATCAATTTGGACATCATGGCCGAAAAGCTTAAGGTAAAAATTAGAATAATTGGCCCACTGTTCCCGCAATTCAAGAAGCAGAGATTTTGCATTCCACTCCAACTCCTTTTTAGCGTTCAGACCATCTTCTTCTAGCCGTCTTGTGAGGGCTGTCACATGACAGTGAGGATTTGTTTCTCCCGTTTCTTCATCCACGTCAAAATGAAAATTCAAGAGAGCGCCCATTCCACGTAAGCAAAGCTGATCTTTCACAAATGCCTGAGCAAGGGCCATGTTTTGCTCTTCCGTTAATTCCCGATGAAGAGAAAACTCAAATTCTCTCCACACACGAGAATCAACTCGATTTTCTGTAGCTTCTACAATATTTACAAGAGCTTGAACCCCTTTTTGACGATCTGTTTTTATGAGATTTTGAATATTTTTTGCCCACTCTGGAGCCTCTTCAGGAAGAGCCAATTCGACATGTTGCACGGGCTTATCTTGATAATTAAAGGTTTGGCCCGTTCTCTCATCATAAAGTTTACATCCGGCTCGATAGGCAATGGCCTGGACTGTATTCCGGCTACTTCTTGAAAGGGGGATGGTGGTGAAATGATAAAGTGCCATGAATTATCTATCATTTTCCCAAAGGTGGTCTGCGTCGCTTGCGACAGAGCGCTGTTGCCGAAGGCAACATGTAAGCGCGCCTCCTAAGTTTTTAACAAAACTTATCAGGACAGCTTTCTCAATCCTTAAGGATCGATTTTGATCTCTCAATGTGTTCATTTTTATACTTTATTATATTTTGGTATTTAATAGACTGGTGAAGCAATGCTAACAAAAACGGAGAAAAAGCGTCATGGATAAAAATAGAGAGGGCGGTCGTATGATCGATAAGGTCACTTCCATTGAAAACAAGATTCATGAACTCAAACAAAAGAAAGAGCGAATTCAGACTCAGCAGTCTCTTTTTCTAATGAAGGAAGCTCAGAAAATTTTAAAAGACGAATTCTCCCTTGAAATAACCTTAAACATCTTAAAAGATTCTTGGAGCACCTCTTCAAAAACACAAAAGGCAGAATGGGCAACGCGTGCTGGTTCATTTCTCGCCTATCCGCAAAAAACTCACCAGAAAGCTAAAAAACATAACCCAACGCCTGAACAAAATGGAAAGGCAGAGATGCCACATCATGACCATGCTTGAAATTGATTCACGTGGATTAAGACGTGCGAGGACTCGTTCTCTCATTCAACTCGGGGGCTTGCTTGGACGATCTGGCCTTCTTGAAACTTTTCATATTGAATTGGGAAGGGATCTGCAAAAGGATGTGACGATGAAAGAACCTATCGCAGCCCTCTATAAAGGCCTACTCGTACTTAAAGAGATGGTGGAATCAGGTGAGGTAAGCTTACAAATTTGGGCAACCCAGGGGTTGGAGGAATTGAGAAAATTAAAATGATAAAAAATGTTACAACCTTAAAAACCCCTCTGAGAAAGTCTCAGAGGGGAATGATGAGAGGAGGGTTTACTTGTTTTCCTTCCGTAATCCTCTTCCAAACATTACGTTAAGTTCATCACCAGCTCCTACAATCTCGGAACAAAATACAGCCCCTCTTTGATCTGCATTGTCATGCCCGTAGTGCAGGTGTGCAAACTTAGAAACAAGGCTATTCGAAAGAAGTCCTAACGCTGCTTTAGGGGCAGGAAGGAAGGGTTTAACAATGCGAAGAGCCGTGCCTTTAATAAGGGCCCCCAGGAATCCAGGAACTTTCCAAAAACCACGAGATTGTGAAGTTTCTTCTATGACTTCTTGTTTAAATCTTCCAAGATCCAAGGAATGTTGAATGGAACTCACTTGGCCAATTGCAAAATCTTCCATGACCTTCTTGTGATTTTTCCATACATCTTGATCAAGCCCTTTGTCCTTCATTCTCTTCCGAGCGGAAGATGTCGTATCTAATAAGAGATACCCTGAATCTTTATAAATTGAAGATCCCTTGAGGGAGAAAGCCTTTAACCCTACAGCCGGTTTTATAATTGGACTTAAAAACCTTAACGTTCTCTCATAATGGATATTTCCTAAAACAACAGGAACCGGATCCCCATGGACGTTCTGCCGGATAAGATTTTCATTTCCAACTAACGTATGGAGAGCTTTTATGTAATCCTCATCCCCGACTCTAGGGACGGAGAGGAAATAACCATAAAGCCGGCTGTTCAGGCTATTATTGAAGTCTTCACCAAAGAGATCTTGACCATAATTGCGTGCGATATCATAGAGAGCAAGATTCCCTAAGGAAGCCCCCTGGCTATGGCCAGTAATGACAATGCGAAAATTCTTCTTTTCCTCGTCGCTCATTTTGCTCCTATATTCCTGGATAAGACCAATCATTTGCTGACGTGTTGAAGAATACTTTTTTGCAAATCCTTGATGAACTTTTCCAGAAAAATTAGGTAGGTTATACTCACTTCCATCGATAGGCGTTGCGTCAAAATTCGTATCCCACCCAGCCATAACACCATCATCTATCGTTGCTGTTCCGTGATAAACAATAGTCATCAAAGCTTTTTGAGGATGATAGGCCACAAGACCAGGGAGGTCTGCATGCTCACGATTTTTTCCTTCAAATCCATAAAAACTTCTGTAGGACCATCCTGCTTGCGTTAGGAATTCATGATCTTCGACCGCGGATTTCAAATGCGTTCCTCCTCCTTTTACAAGTGAATAGCTCAAGTCATTAAATTTGAGGAGGGTCGGTTGGATCTTCTTTAAGAAATTCCCAACTTTCAGCGATCCATCCTCCCTTGTTATGATAAAAGGCTTATGGATCTTTTGTTGCTGAGAAACATCCCTATCTTCCTGATACTGTAAGCCAGAAATCGTTGCGCTATAGTGAGCCATTTCATCATCCTCTAAAGGCGAGAAGGCCTGTAGAGATGTTGTCGTCACTGCAGCTAATAGACAAAGGGAAATAGTTGCTGATTTTGAGAGTTCTTGATATTTAATTTTAGACATTTTACAATCTCCTTGCTTGTGTTGTTGAGAAAGGCTGCAACCTTTCTTTTCACCGTTATGAGGGGGCCCTTATGGCCCTCTCATTTTTGTTTCAGGGAGACTGTTTTGAGGTGAGGTAGTCTTGCCCTGTCACACCACAAGCGTACGAAGGAGATCAAAACAAACCCATTGGCATAACTAGCGTAATCATGGTGATTAGTACAAAAATGCGTAGATCTTTACAGAAGTGAGGATTGGTGGTTAGATAGATAAAAGTAATGGAAAAGTGTTAATTTCAATACTTTTCCAGATAAGAGTATAAGCTGTAGATTATGACTGAACATGATATCTTGTTTCCAAAAATTTCTTACCCAGAGCATTTAACTACGATTCAAAACATTTATTTTACCCGACGAGAGATCGATACAATTGCATGTCTTTTTAATACGAGAACGGCAAAACGAATTGCTTCTCTCTTAGGCATAGCCCCTCGAACGGTGCAAACTCACACCAGAAACGTTAGGAACAAACTCGGCTGTGGATCGTCGGCAATGATTTCAGACTTTATCGAAAAGTCAGGAGCTGTACCTTATTTGAGACGGCATTATGCTCATCTCTTGGTTAATGAAGCTTTTGAGAAATGTTTAAGGATCTCTGTAAAATTAAATATGAAAACTCTCCAACAGATATTGTCCTTGATGTTAAGAATACAAACCTTAACGAAGCTCTTAGGGACTATCTTTCCTTTGATTTAAAAAAAGCTGGAATTGAAGCTGATGTTATAGAAGAAAATGGATTTCTCATTGTAACGGACGACAAGGAAACTTTAAAAAATCAAATGCCCACAGTATTTGAAGAGCAAGAGAATTATTATTTTCTTTTCTTTGAGATTGCGGAAACGTTTTACTCTCATATGAAGATAAAATCAGTCGTTGATGATTTTCGAAGGAGATACGCAATCAACATAAGAGGATTCGAACTTTCTGAAAGTTTTGTATATGAAACCAAGGATCAAATTAAAACACCCTCCCAACTCATATTTAGTAAACTTCTCCAAAGAAAACTACTTTATGGAGCTTTAGCTTTCTGTTGCGGTTTTCTCATGATAACTGCTTTTCTAATGTTTTACGACAGTGAAAAATCCCAAAAACCACAGATAAGGTCAGATCTTATTATTCCGAAGGACTCTGCACTTTTACAAAGAGATGAATTACTTAAACAAATTGATGATAAATTTAACAATCAAAAGGGAATAAAAACGGTAGCTCTCATAGGTCCTGGTGGAGCAGGAAAAACAACTCTGGCAAGGCAGTACGCACACGAACAAAAATCAAATGTCATTTGGGAAATCAATGCGGAAACACATGAAAGCCTGACTTCTTCCTTTGAAAGCTTAGCTCAGGCTCTTGTAAAAATAGAAGGAGACAAAAAGACTCTAAAAAAAATTCTGGATATTAAGGACGCTGAGGCAAAAGAAGGAAAAGTCATTCAGTTTGTGAAGGAGTACCTTAGTTCTCACTCAAACTGGTTTCTTATTTTTGATAATGTTGAGAAATTCACAGATATTCAAAAGTATTTTCCTCAAGATTTTGCGACGTGGGGAAAGGGGAAAGTTATTCTCACAACCAGAAATAGCAATATTCAAAATAATGAGCATATTAACTTTACTCTTTCCGTGGGTGAGCTCCTTTCTCACCAAAAATTACATCTTTTTACTCAGATTATGAAAAATAACTCCTCTTCTTTTACCTCCAAAAAAATTGAAGAAGCAAAGAAGTTCTTAGAAAACATTCCTTCCTTTCCACTGGATATATCCATCGCTGCTTATTATTTGAAGGAAACGAATATCTCCTATAAAACTTATCTAGAAAATTTAGAAAATTACAATAAAGATTTTGTAAATATACAAGAAACTCTTTTAAAAGAAGTAGGAGACTATAACAAAACTAGGTACGGAATTATTACATTATCTATACAGCATCTTATAGATACACATAAAGATTTTAAAGAGCTCTTGTTATTTATAAGCTTACTTGATTCGCAAAATATCCCTCGCGATTTATTAAATAATTTTAAGAATAGTTCAGTTGTTAATAATTTTATTATTAACTTAAAAAAATACTCTCTTATTACTAATGAAGCGCTTGCTTCCTCTATAAATTCGACTTTGACAATACATCGAAGCACACAAGAAATAATCTTTAATTATTTTATATACAATATTCATTTAAGAAAAGATGATAAAATGGTGCAACAAATTGTTTGTTCCATAGAAAATTATATTGATAATATTATAGAAAGCGAAGCTGTTACCCTTATACAATCTATGATTAAACATTGTAAAAAAATTTTATCCTATAATTATCTGTTGACCGATAACATGGTTTATTCTTTAAAAAGTAAATTAGGAAATATGTATTATTACTCAGATGCAAGCTTAAATATTGAAGCAAAAAGAATTCTAGAAGATAACATAAAATATTTAAAAACACATCACATAAAAAATAAAAATTCTATTAATGATTTAATATATTTGGGTCTTATTTATAGCGAAATGGATGAAAGAGAAAAACTTAAAGAATTAGCTGATTATACTCTAGTGAATTATACAAAAACTTTATCCGAAAAAACATCTAAGTCAGCGTGGGCATTATCTTTTTTAGGGAATATGTATGATGATTTAGGAGATTATGAATGTGCAAAAGAGTTACTTGAGAAAAGTTGTAATCTTTATAAAGAGTATTTTTCGGATGATCACGTCGGAAGAGCACGCTCTTTAGCTTATCTTGGAAATGTTTATCGAAAATTAGGTAACTATCAATATGCAAAAAAAGTTTTAGAGAAAAGTTATGAGATTTGTAAAAAGAATTTTTCAGGCAATCACTTTAGAACTGGTTGGACTTTAGTAGCATTAGGAAATGTTTACCTATATCTAGGGGACTATAAAAAATCTACATATTTACTTACGGAAAGCGTAAATATTTATAAAAAATATTTTCCAGGAAGCCTAGGTGATGCATGTTGGCCTGCTTCATATTTGGGAAATTCTTATATAGAACTTGGAAACTATAAAAAATCGAGACACCTTCTTGAAGAATGTTTAAAAATTTATCAAAAAGACCCCTCAATTTTTTCTGAACAGCATGATAGTGTGGCGCGCGCTTTATCATATCTAGGCAAGGTCTATACGAATATAAAAGAATATGAAAAAGCAAGAATTCTCTTGGAAAAAAGCCTTATAATATACCAAGGAAATTTTGGGAAAACTCATCTTGAAACAGCCTATGTTTTATCTAGCCTAGGGGAATTAGATTTTTCAGAAAATAAATTTAATAGCGCAGAAGAGTTCTTTCAGAAAGCTTTAGAGATATTTCAAACGAATAAACATCCTGAAAGTTATAAGACATTAGAAAGCTTAGCAGACTTATACATGAAAAAGTCTACAGACGAATTGAACAATGGAAATCTCCAAAAATCCAAAAATTTGCAAATCAAAGCTACGAATCACCTAAAGCAAGCTCTTGAAGTTATAAAAATTCATTTTCCAGAAGATTCGCCAAACCTAAAAAGAATTCAAGAAAAAATTAAAAGCTATGAGAATGGTTAAAGCAGAAACCAGGAAACTAAGTGAGTATATCTCTTAGGAATTGATGCATGCGTATGAGGAATATCATGAATTTTAAAGCTTTTGCTCTGGATTTAAAAAAAAATCTTGCTATCATCTCTTTTGGGCAGATCCCAGTAGCTTAAAAGCCATCATAAAAATCATTTCGGAATTACTGAATACATGTAAATTAAATTATTCATTTTCAATATTCATGCTATATTCGAAAGGGTTAAGTGCTTACAAGGATATAGGATCCCATTGATACATTCTTGGAAAAATAGTGTTGTTGCTTTTATAGATAAGCGCATTCTTTCGATTTTCCTCTTTGGATTTTCAAGCGGACTGCCTTTTTTATTGACACTTTCAACGCTCACAATCTGGTTAAAAGAGTCAGGAATTAATAATACGACCATTGGTCTTTTTGTTATTATTACCCTTCCCTATACTTTTAAATTCATTTGGGGCCCCATGGTGGATCGTGTTAAACTGCCCTTTCTTTGGAAATACTTGGGGCAACGACGCAGCTGGGCCCTTGTCTCTCAAATCGCTCTTATTTTTATGCTGATGGGCCTTGGATCATCTCATCCGGAAACTCATATTTTTGAAACTGCTCTGTGGGGCTTTGGCGTTGCTTTTTGCTCTGCTATCCAAGATATTGTGGTTGAAGCTTACCGTATTGAAATCATTGATGAAAATCAAAGAGGAGCTGCTGCTTCTTCTACCTACCTTGGCTATCGTTTTGGCATGATGATGTCAGGAGCGGGAGCTTTGTTTTTAGCCGCCACGTTTTCCTGGCAAACCACCTATGAAATTATGGCAGCCTTTATTGGCATTGGCCTTCTCACAACACTCCTTTGTCCTTCTCCCCAAACTCTTGTTTTCAGTCCCGCTCCACACCTTTCCTTTACCCCCACCCCACTCCATAACCGCTTTTGGAGTTGGTTAAAGTCAACCTACGGTCCACCTCTTAAAGAGTTATGGCAATCTTATGACTGGCGGGTGGTCTTGGCTTTTATCTTTTTTTATAAAGTTGGAGATACGGCCTTAAGTGTCATGAATACCCCTTTTTTGGTTGAAATTGGTTATAGTAAACTTGAAATTGCCCATGTAGCTAAACTTTTTGGCATTTCTGCCATGATTATCGGAGGATTTGTTGGCGGCCTTTTTCTCAACCGTTTTGGAATCCTTGCGAGTCTTATGCTTTGCGCCGTTCTGCAAATTCTCTCAAGCCTTATGTTTGTCATGCAAGCTCTCGTTGGTTATAATCTTGATGTTCTCATCATTACCATTGGCGTTGAAAATTTAACCTGTGGCCTGGGAGCAGCTGCTTTTATTGCTTATCTTTCAAGCCTTTGTAGCGTGCCTTATACGGCAACCCATTTTGCTCTTCTATCCTCTTTTGGATCTCTTGCTCGCATTCTTCTCTCCATGATCTCAGGTTTTCTTGCAGATATCCTTTCTTGGCCCGGATTTTTTACCTTCACCGCCTTTTCTTGCATTCCTTGTCTTGTGCTTTTAGTCCATGCCTCACATCACTTTTCTTATCAGCAGGATGTTCTTAAAGAGGCAGCATAGACAGCTATTCGGTGATATAAAGAAAGAAATATGCAGCAATCAAAGAACTAGGATGTTTGTCATAAAGTCCTATCTGCTAAGTGAGTCTATCCCTGAGAAATTGATGCATGGGTACGACAGATGTCATGAATTTTAGAACCCTTTGGCCCTAATGGCCCCATTATGGCCCCATTATGGCCCCAATGGCCCCATTAAATTTTTTTTAATCTATAAATCGTTCCTCGACCTCCAACCCCTTCAGCAACCAAGATATCTTTTAATTTTAATTCATTAAGTTCTCTTGAAGCTGTTCTCTTTGAGACTCCCGCTATCGTTTGATATTCAGTGTTGGAAATCGCTTCATGTTCCTTCGTATAAGCAACGGCTAAAAGTTGCCTCTCGGACAACCCCATATTTTTAAGACGATCTTCAGCAAGAATTTCTCTATGAAATGTGAGCCGAAAACGTCCCGGCTCTGACGTAAACGTTGGAAGTGGCATGTTTGCGGCTTTTAACTCTTCGGCCATCCGAGTTGTTCCACTGCCCCAACGTTCTATCAGTCCTGCGTAGAAAAAGGCTTCTGCAATTTTCCTATTCCTTGGAATAGAATCATGCTCTCGAAGCAATAGATCAGGCGTTAAGGAAGGAGGGAGACTACCCGCATTCCAGATTTCTAAACGATCATCATAAAGCCGGATTTGGCTATGAGCATGCCCTGTATAATCTCGATGGCAAAGAACATTCGTTACAGCTTCTCGAATCGCACTTAAAGGATACTCCCAAAGTACATCACGTTCAGGTTTTCCTGAAATAACAAAAGCTGTCTCCAGTCTCTCTCGAAACCAAGCCATAGCTTCATCCAATTGATCGAGCAAGGCACCATGGGCTTCACGATCATCTACAATGAGGGTAGGAGATCTGAAACGTCCCATTTTCACAAATGCAGAAGGAAAAAAGGACTCCGGATTCTTTCCAAAAAGCAATAAGGCAGCCCGTGTTGGAGTCCCATCCTTTATAAGCTCCATCTTACGAAGAAATTCGTAGTCTGAGGATGCCTCAGGAATAGGCCTGCGACCTAACTTCTTTACGGCTTCCATAAATCGAATAATAAGCTTGGAATCAAGATCATCGAGAGTTGCAGCCGGCTCTATAAAAGCGTCCCAACTCAAGCCTGTACTTGCAACCATACGTTGCATAATTTCTTCGTGACTCATCCGTTGGTTGGTTCGACCTGAACGACGAAAATAACGTCCTCGCACACTGATAGGTGCTCCTGTACCAGCTGCTACTCTAATAGCGATTACGCTTTTCTTTTCGTGTTCAATAATTGAGAGAAAGGGTTGAAGGCGTGGATCTGTAGCTTCCTGTATTCGATTTGCAATGTCTTCAAGCGTCTTCTTGCCAATTTGAACTCCGCAAATTTCTCCTGAGTCTTTTACACCTATGAAAAGGGTACCACCTCGGGAATTAGCAAAAGCACTGATTGCCTCAAGAGCTCTATCACCGAAAGATTCTTTAAATTCAACAGCCTCTGATTCACCCTTAGAGATGAACTCAAGAAGTTTATCTGTTGTTACATCAAGCACAATCTATTCCTCCACTTGAGTAAACAATAGCTTAAAAACTTAAGGAATCCTATTATAAATAAGGAGATCACGTGATTCAGCTGGATTAAGTACGGCTCCATTTTTTTGTCTCGGCTTTTTTTGACCATAAACTTCATTTCTTCTCAGCAGTTAATTCCTTCACCCGACTGCCAAAAAGCTGAGCTGCCTGCCGCAAGGGCTTATCTGCTAAGTGAGCATATATATCCGTCGTTGAGGGTTGGGTATGTCCCAAAAGCTTTCCAACGATGTTTAAAGTGAAGCCATTTGAGACAAGATGGGCGGCATGAGTATGACGGAAATCATGAATGCGAAGTTCAGGAAAACCTGCTTTTTTTCTTATTGTGTCCCAAGCTCTTTTTACTTCTTGAATGGATTTTCCTTCAACTTTACCAGGAAAGAGAAAAGGCGAAGAGGCTTGAGATTTCATGGTTTCTAAAATTTCAATGGCTTCAATTGAAAGAGGAAGATGCTCCTCCTTATTTTGTTTAGTCAAATGAGAAGGTTTTGTCCAAACCCCTTTCTGCAAATTAAATTGATCCCAAGTTGCATGTAGAACCTCTCCCTTGCGTGCACCAGTTAAGATAAGGAGCTTAAATATGCAAGTTACGGCTTGATTCGGATATTCATCAAGAACTTTCCAAAGAACTTGCAATTCTTCTTCCGCTAGCCATCGAACTCTTTTTTTTCCTGGTAGCGCTTAATTCCCTTTGCAGGATTGTCTTCTCTCCATCCCCATGCATTCGCTAAGGTAAACATGGTAGAAAGTAAAGCCAAAACACGATTGGCTTGATAGGGAGTCTTTTTATGCTCAAGATGCAATGTTTCAATATCCCGTCGTCGAAGGTAAGCGACTTGTTGATTCCCAAAGACGGGCAGAATAATATTCTTTAATAATCTTTGATCTTCCTGCAAGCTTTTAGGTCTTTTGTTCTTCTCTGCATGATATAGAATGTAATCACTTGCAAGGTCGTTCATAGTAGGAAGGCCGCGAGTCTCTTTTTTCATGGCTACTGGATCCTGACCATGAATAACGCCACTCAAATATTTTTTGGCAAGAGAACGAGCCTCTTCTGTTGTAATTTGTCCATGCGTCCCCAACTTAAACATCTTTTTAACACGCTGCGCACTTCTGTATTGTATGCAATAAGTTCTCCGTCCACTAGGAAGGACGATAAGACCAAAGCCTTTTAACTCTGAGTCCCACAACTTTATTATTTTTTGAGGATCCGGCGTGATAGACTCAACAAATCGTTTTGTAAATTTAAACATATTTTCCTCCACTGTTGACAAGAAAAGGTTATAACATACTTGAGAAAAATTTTCACCAAATTTTCACCAACGTAACGAAAATTAATGAGGGTGAAAAGGGTTGAATGAAGGTCAAAAGAGGATGAAAAAGCTAGAAAAATACTGAAAAAAATGCTAAAATGTAGGCAACATAACAAATCAAAGGAAAGACATTGAAACTGACTTTTAATCAGAGGGTCATGGGTTCGAATCCCGTAGCGCCTACCAGGGATTCCCTGGTGTTTTAGAGAGGTCCGAAAATCAGAAAACCCTGGGTCATTCCCAAATAAGGGGGCACGATTTAGTTGCATAGCACTTGTCATAGTTTGATGGTGTTCAAGGTATTCACATTCGACTCGCGAAAGCTCAAACCTGGAACAGAGCGCCAACCTTATCAGAGAAGAGTTTTATTGTAGGGTCTAACAATGCAGCTGTGCGCTCGGAACCTCCTATCAAAGAGGAAAAGCTTTTTTTTCATATCTGTCCTTCCAGGGAGCAAAACGCAAATCAAAGAGTGGGAGTCCAAGTAGGAGATCTAAAACTTTCTCATATGCCCATCGATCCATTTGATAGCTCTTTCTAGTGAATCTTTCTGATTTTTTGGTTTTTCGAAGATATGCCCTTCATCATCATATTTCACATATTCCGTTTCAACACCTTGGCCCTTGAGAGCATTGTACAGCATATGAACTGTCTTATAACGATCCACTCCTCCTAAGTCAGGATTACCCATGAGAAATAATGTGGGCGTTGTCGCGCCAAGGCAATGGAATAGAGCTGAGTTCTTTTGATAATTTTGGGGAACTTCCCAGGGTGCTCCACCAAACATCTGATAGATTCGTTTTGACGGTAATTCATCTAATGATTCGAACCATTCATCAGCCCATCCCTCTTTAGAAATCACTGCCTTGAATCGGTGAGTCGTTGCCGTTAGCCAGTTCACACGTCGTCCTCCTGCACTGTGTCCAATAACAGCTAAACGTTGAGGATCAACAATTCCTTGAGCAATCAAAGAATCAACGCCAGCTTCTATATCCTTGATATCACAATTGATGAGGTCATGATCCTTAAGATCATCCCGGGTAATCGCAAGGGATCCAAAGGATGCTGATGAACGAAGCTCGGGAACAAATACAACATATCCCTTTGCTGCCCACATGTGCCATTCAAGAGGAGTGCTGAGCAATATTGCTCCGCCCAAATGAATGCTCGCTCCAGTTCCTCCTCCATGAACATCTACAATGAGTGGATAGTGCGTTCCTTGATGATAGTTCAATGGCATAAATAAGAGGCCGCGCATAGGAGAAGGATAATCTGGAACTTTCCAATCAACTTCCAGAACTTCGCTTAGAGCCATATCCTTCGGGGTCCCAGATATGATCGCGAGATCTTTCACGTTACGGCCATCACTTGAGGCCAGGCGTAGGACACGGGTTGCTTGCGCATCTTGCCCTATCCAAGCCAGTTGTGAGCCATCAGGAGAAAGGGCATAGTTTTCAATGTTCAAGGGCGCATTGGTAATTTGCGTTGGCTCTCCTGTTTTTGTATCAATCGCGTAAATTTGTCGATAGGCGCCGTAATCGCGTCGAACGTAGATACGTTGACTATCCTGTGACCATTGAGGTGAGTACAACTGCAATTCATAAGTCAGGCGTTTAATTGGTGGCTTTTCTTTCCCGTTAGAAGGATCACTCACAACGAGACCGAGGCTTGTCATATGGTTAAACATGGGGTTGTCTGCATCGTACATGACAGCAACCAGCTTCCCATCTGGAGATAGGGTTGGCCTAAGCGATTGTTGTAACCCATCAAACTCTGCCAAGGTACGTAAAGAACGGTCTTTAATACGTAGAGCTTGGATCCATTCGCGATCCTCTTCTTCCTTATACAAAAAACCTATGCGCTCTTTCATAAAAAGAAGTTCTTCACCATTTGGAAACCAAGAAAGATAACGGATGCCTGCATCAAATGAAGTGATTAGTTTCGTGTGTTCTGTTTTTATATCGATGATATCTATTGTGCTCTTGAGTTGTGGCTCTTTTCCCCAGTAGGGGACATCAGGTTGATGACTTAAGGCAATTGTCTTTGAATCAGGCGACCAGGCAAAATCAAAAGAAAATTGATAATAGTCACCAAGTCCTCCTTTAATGTGTGATAATTGCTTTGCATTTTTACCCTTAAAATCCATGATCCATAATTGTTTTGATTCTTTCTTCCCTCGTGTAAAGGCTATCCATTGGCTATCGGGCGAAGGTGTGGGGTTAGCCCCTTCAACTAACACTTTACGCTCACCCGTATGAACATTGAATAATTCTATCGTCCATTCTTGGTTGTTTTGTTTTGGAGGATAAGCGTAAAGGAGTTGGGTATTATCAAGCCACCTAACAACGGGACGCTCCGTATTCTCCTGGTATGTACTGAGAAGCCAATCAGGAGTTATAACTTTCGTGCCAGACCGCGCAGGAAGGGGGGCGGTAAGGGGTTGATCAAGTACGGGGGTAGCTTTGGTTGTAGTCATGCCTATCATTGCACTCATGATAACTCCTATACTGAAACCGATGGGTCGACGCATGAAATTTTCTATTAATAAAATGATGTTCTGTTTATAAATACCCATCAATCTCTCCCTCATCCATTTTCCTCTTAACATTTCTAATCCGTTGAAGTAATTTTTGCAAAGCGTTCGTTTGTAAATTTATCCCTTAAGAAGGCTTGAGTATGTCCCGGAAGATTGAAGTTGTTCCTTATAATCTGAATGGCCACAGATGTTTGAGAAAAAAACAGCACGTATTAAGCAGACTCTGGGCAATGCATGTGTTGCTGTCCATCATGTGAGCTCCACAGTTGTGTCGAGACTTTGTGCGAAGCCTACATTGATCATTGCTGTTGTGAAAGAGTGGAGCCTTTCAGTCTCTTCGCTCGAAAAAATCGGCTATGAATACAGTGGAGGATTCAACATTCCCTTTCACCGTCTGTTTAGCAAAAGGCCTCCATTCCATAATATTAACCTCCATATTTATGAAGAGGGAAATCCCGAAGTTGAGCTCAATCTTTTGTTTCGAGATTATTTACACGCATACCCAAAAACTCTTGAGGAATATGCGAATTTAAAATCAGAGTTAGTGAAGCAAGCATTTGAACCTAAAACAAACAATGAAAAAGTGAGTTAGTTTAACTTGGCGGCTCTGAAAAAATCTTTTTCTGAATCATCCACTTTTAATCAGAGGGTCATGGGTTCGAATCCCGTAGCGCCTACCAGGGATTCCCTGGTTTTTTTGAGAGGTTAAAACCTTTAAGACATCTTCCGAAAATGTACGGAAGCAGAAGAAAAAATATAATTTACCCTATTCTGGGTTATCCAACCTCAAAATCACCACATCATCGGGATGGGTATAGCCCAGTTTTTGACGGACCTGTTGATCAAGGAGATCGCGATTGATGCTCTCGGGACGTAAGGCTTGAACTTTTTCTTCCAACTCTTCTCGTTCAAAAACCACCTCTCGAAGCTGACTTTCCACCACATGAAAGCGTTCTTGAAGCTTAAACCAAGCCAGAAGCCCTCTTTCCCCTTGGATAGAGTGATAAATAAAATACCCCATTACAGAGAGAACCATAAAAGGAGCAATGGCTTTTTGACTCAATCTTTGAAAGTTACGCGTTCTTAAATTCATGAGAAGTATTTTAATGGATTTCCTAAATTAATGAAAGATGAATAAACTTTAACGTCTACAAGGTCCCAAACAGACGGTCGCCCGCATCTCCAAGACCAGGGACAATATAAGCCTTTTCATTCAACTTTTCATCCAATGCGGCGGTATAAATGGGAATATCTGAGAATTTTTCATTAAAAACTGTGACGCCTTCAGGAGCCGCCACCAAAGAAATAAATTTAATCTTTGAAGGCTCCACTCCATGCTTCAAGAGGATCTCAATGCCAGCTACCGCCGAATTTCCCGTTGCTAGCATGGGGTCTACAAGAAAGAAAAGACGTCCATTGGCTTTTGGAAGTTTCACTAAATATTCAACCGGCTTCTTTGTGATGGGATCACGGTACATACCTATATGGCCCTCATCTGCCTCGGGCATCAACTCAAGAAGGCCATCAGCCATACCCAGGCCGGCACGCAAAATGGGAACGATGACAGGGGTATCACTAATGATAACAGGAGCTTCCATTGTAGCAAGGGGGGTTGAGATTTTTTCCGTGCCTAAAGGAAGATCGCGGGTAATCTCATAGCCCATAAGAAGGGCAATTTCACGAAGAAGCTGCCGAAAAGCGTGTTTCGGCGTACTTATCTTTCGCATTTGGGTCATTTTATGTTGTATAAGAGGATGATTAATGATGTGAAGATTTGGAAATTGTGAACACGTTATTGTCATAATAAACACCTCATTTCGCCCTCAACCTAGGGCACCTCACAAAATTCATCAAGTATAAAATGACCTTACGGCTTCTCTTTTTCCATTTCCTTCAACACATCTTCAAAAACATCGAGTCCAAAATCCAGTTCTTCCCGCGTCACATTCAAAGGAGGTGCGATGCGAATAACCGTTGCATGCGTATCTTTGGTGAGCACTCCTTTTTCACTCATCTTCTCACACACCTTACGCGCCATCAGATAATTTTTATGAAACTCAACACCCGCCCAAAGACCCATTCCCCTGACTTCCTTAATAAAGGGAGACTTAATTTTCTTGAGGCGCTCTTGCATATAAGCGCCCATTTTGGCCGAGTGGTCAGCCAGTTTTTCTTCAACCAATAGATTCATAGCCTCCTGGGCCACAGCGCACGCAAGAGGATTTCCACCAAAAGTAGAGCCATGACTGCCAGGTGTCATCAACGAAAGCATTTCACGACGACCTAAAAAGAGAGAAATGGGAAGAAGTCCTCCCCCAAGAGCCTTACCCAAAATCAAGCCATCTGGCTGAATGCCTTCATGTTGAAAGGCAAAAACCTTTCCTGTTCGCCCGAATCCAGATTGCACTTCGTCCAGAATAAGCAACACATTATTTTCTGTACAAATACGGCGCACTTCTTTCAAATACCCTTTAGGCGGCACAATGATACCTGCCTCCCCCTGAATAGGCTCCACCAAAAAAGCACACGTGTTCGGCGTGATAGCTTTTTCTAAAGCCTGAGCATCCCCAAACGGAACAGCTTTAAAGCCAGGCGTCAGAGGTCCAAAGTCTTTTTGATAGTCTCGCTCTGTTGAAAAACTAATAATGGTTGTAGTACGGCCATGAAAGTTATTTTCAGCGACAATGATTTCGGCTTTATTTTCCGAAATGCCTTTGATTTGATATCCCCAACGACGGGCAACTTTAACAGCTGTTTCCACAGCTTCTGCTCCTGCATTCATAGGAATTCCCATATCAAGTCCTGAAAGGGCGCAGGCTTTCTCCATCATAGGGGCCAATTGATCCGAGAAAAAAGCCCGAGAGGGAAGAGCCAAACGTTGCGCTTGCTCATAGAGAGTTTTTATAAGCCGCGGATGGGAATGGCCAAAACTGACTGCTGAATAGGCAGTCATCAGATCCAGATACCTTTTGCCCTCAACATCCCAAAGCCAGGATCCTTTTCCTTTGTGTAAAACTATAGGAAGAGGCGAATAAGTATTGGCACAGACAACATTTTCGCGAGCAATATAATTTTTTGCATTCATTTTTATTCTCCCTTAGCTGGCAAAAGATTCAAAAGGATATCCCGCATAAGGTAAAGGGTTTTATCACTTTTATCTCGGTCTGGATTATATTCGACGATCTCAAAGGCCTTCAAGGCAGGATCCTTTTTAATCTGAGCAAGGGCAGGTAAAACGTCCTTTTGTCTCAGCCCTTGAGGCGCAGGCGTTCCCACGCCTGGAGCCTCCGTAGGATCAAAGGCATCCAAATCAATAGAAAGGCCATAACCTTTTGTATTTGTTTTTACAATGGCCAAAGCTTCCTTAAACACAGTTTCAAACCCTCGTTCCTCAACTTCTTCCATAAAAAAGATGCGCACCCCGAGCTGTTTAAGAAGGTTTGCTTCTCCCTCTTCATAGCTTCGCACGCCTATAAGGCAAACATGTTCTGGACGCAAGACGGGCCCCTTATCCAAAAGATTAACAAGAGAGGTCTCGCCATGTCCAAGAAGAATAGCCAAAGGCATTCCATGATAAGCTTGAGAAGGTGTTGTTTCCATGGTGTGAGCATCCATATGAGCATCCACCCAGATCAACCCAAACTTTTCTTTGGCCTCAAGACCATGGGTCACCCCTGCCCAGGTCCCCACTGCTATCACATGATCACCACCAATCACAACGGAGCGTTCATTCTTTTTAAGGGTTTCTTCAACAGAATGAGCAACTCTCAAGCAGATATCTTCAATATAAGGTAAGGTTAAAATCCCAGGAGGCAGAGTTAACTCTTCAGCAGTTTTCAGCGGAAAGAGGGTTTCTTTCCATGTCCAGGAGAAGGGAAATGACGCTAAAAAATCAGCCTTTTGAAACACCTGGGGACCTTTTTCCGTCTCCCGCACTTGTGCCCCCCAACCAGAGGCGGATCCAATAAAAACAGTTTTAGTCATGATAAACTACCTTTTGATTCGCAAAGAACCTTTTAAATGTAATGATTATGTAAAAAAGTCAACAAAACGGGCGCAGAACACGCGCTTAGGACTTGCGAGGTCGCTTAAAAAGAAGACAGGTATCAATGGTCTGTTTATTAAATGTCATAAGATCACTTTAAAAAAGCTTTTGCCTTTAATCAAGAAAAAACATTTCTAGTTGCTTCAAAAGCAACTTCCCCGTATTTTAGGCTCAATATAGTTTTAGGAAAGCACACAGATGAAAAAAGAAAAGCAAAAAGATACCTTTTGGGAAAATGTAAAAGCCTTTACCTATGCCATTATTTTGGCTGTACTGATTCGTACCCTCTGGCTTCAGCCTTTTCATATTCCTTCGGGATCGATGATTCCCTCTCTTCTCATTGGTGACAATCTTTTTGTCTCAAAAACTGCCTATGGTTATAGCCGCTATTCCATTCCTTTTGGCGCCTATATTAATTATTTTAATGGTCGCATTTGGAAAGGAGAGCCCAAGCTTGGAGAAGTAGCTATTTTTCGTTCCGTTGTTGAGCCAGACACCGACTTTATCAAACGTGTGGTTGGCGTTCCCGGAGATCGCATCCAAATGAAAGAAGGACTTCTTTATATCAATGATGTTGTATGTCCTATTGAACCCCATGGTGAATTTGAAACCGTTGATGACAGTGGCCAACTTTTAAAAGCTGCACAATACATCGAGACTCTTCCTAATGGGCAAAAACATCTTATTATTAAGCAAGTCCCCTTTGGCGAGGGAGCTTATGATAATACCCCTGTCTATCACGTACCTCCCGGTCACTATTTCATGATGGGAGATAACCGGGATGGTTCAAACGATAGCAGAACCCAAGGCGTTATTGGATATATTCCTTTAGAATATTTTGTTGGGCGTGCTAGTTTTATTTTCTTCTCAACAGGCGGCAAAATTGCGCTTTGGGAGATCTGGCGCTGGCCTCTCACGGCTCACTACAACCGTATCTTTAATGTCATTCATTAATGATACCGATTAGCCAAATAGTATGAAAAATTTTGAAGCGAATTTAAATTATCAATTTAAAAACCCTTCTTTACTTAAAAAGGCTCTGACTCACCCTAGCGCCCTTCCCCCTGGGCAAGGCATCGACTTTGAACGTCTTGAATTTTTAGGTGATCGCGTTTTGGGCCTTGTAATGGCGAGATGGCTTTTTGAAAAATTCCCCAAGGAAAGTGAAGGGAATCTAGCTGCTCGATTTGCAAACCTTGTTCGAAAGGAAACTCTTCTCAAAGTAGCCTCAACGATCAAACTTGAAAGTGTCATGGTAATGAAGCATGAAACTAGCTCTTCACAAAAGAAGCGTCTGGAAACCTTGCTTGCTGATGGCTGTGAAGCTCTTATAGGAGCCCTTTACCTTGATGATGACCTTGAAGTTGCACAAGTTTTTATTCACCATTTTTGGGAACCTTTTCTCGAAGAAAATCTCCCTCCTCCTCAAGACCCTAAATCTGCTCTCCAAGAATGGGTTCAAAGTCAAGGGAAGAAACACCCTCAGTACGAGCTTATTTCTTCTTCCGGCCCAGCCCACGCCCCTGATTTTATCGTGGAAGTGTCAGTGGAAGGTTTAACCTCTGCACGTGGAAAAGGATCATCAAAGAGACTTGCAGAAAAGGATGCGGCTCAAGAAATGCTAAAGGTGATTGCTCATGACTAAATGCGGATTTATTGCCGTTATTGGCTCCCCCAATGTTGGGAAATCAACCTTGATTAATGCTTTAGTGGGCAGCAAAGTGACCATCGTTTCGCACAAGGTTCAAACCACCCGCAACCGCATTTTAGGCATCGCTCTTGAAGGAGAAACCCAACTTATCTTGGTGGATACACCCGGAATTTTTGAGGATCCTAAACGGCGCCTTGAAAAGGCCATGGTAAAAAGTGCCTGGGATAGTATAGGGGATGCGGACGGTGTTATGGTACTTGTGGACGTAAGCCATAAAAATTTTACAGACACGGATAGAATTTTAAGTCATCTTCAAAAGTATCAAAGGAAAGTTTCCGTCGTTCTTAATAAAATTGATCTTATTCAGCGCGAGGAACTTTTAAGTATTGCCCAGCATTTTTCCCGCCCTGAAATTGATCAGATCTTTATGATCTCTGCCCTTAAAAAAGATGGAATCCAAGACATCAAAAATTATTGGACTAAGAACCTTTCCGAAGGTCCTTGGCTCTTTCCTGAAGACCAACTCAGTGATCTTCCTGAACGACTTCTTGCTGCAGAAATCACTCGGGAAGAGCTTTTCCATCGTCTCCATGAAGAGCTTCCCTACTCCCTTTGGGTAGAGACCGATTCATGGGAGGAATTTAAAAACGGAAGCGTTAAAATCGTTCAATCCATCTATGTGCAACGAGAAAGCCAACGGTCAATTGTTCTTGGCAAAGGTGGCGGACAGATCAAAGCCATTGGAGAAGCCGCCCGTAAACAGCTAACTTATATTCTCGAACGACCTGTTCACCTGTTCCTCCACGTCAAAGTTAAAGCCGGATGGATAGACAATCCTCGACTTTATGCCAGCATTGGATTGAATTTCAAGGTATAGTATGGAATGGCAGGACGAAGGATTCATTCTCTACACCAAGCCGCTCGGAGAGCGAAAACAAATCGTTAGCCTCTTCACCCGAACCCATGGAAGATACGCCGGTGTTTTTAGCCTAACTCAAAAAAACAAGTCATGGGTTCAATGCGGAGCCAAAGTTAATGCTCGTTGGGGAGCTCGTCTTGAGGCACATATTGGTTATTGGAACTTTGAACCTCTCCCCACAAAATTAGCCCTCCTTTTAGACCGCCCTGGGCCTTTAGCCGCTCTTTCAAGCGCTACTTCCCTTTCTCATGTTGCCCTTCCCGAGCGTCATGCTTATCCCTATCTTTATGAGCAATTTACCCATTTCTTAGAGGCCCTCTCCTCTCCTGAGTGGGCAGAAGCTTATGTCAACTTTGAAATGACGCTTCTTGAAGAACTCGGCTATGGCCTTGAGCTTAAGTCTTGCGCTGTCACAGGACGCACAGAAGGCCTCGTCGCGGTCTCTCCCCGCACGGGAAGAGCCGTTTGTGAAACTACAGCCGCCCCTTATCAGGGGAAATTATTGTCTCTTCCTCCTTTTTTAGCGGAAAAAAGTAGAAAAATAGCCCCAAATGATAAAGAAATCCTCGACGGACTGCACTTAACAGGGTATTTTCTTGAAAGATATTTATTAGGACGTACCCTGCCTGCGGCAAGGGAACGACTTATCCAAAGGTTTAGTATAGTAAGGAATGCCTCATGACTGTCCATGACGTTCAATTAGTTGATGCCCTTGGTGAGCGCTATTTATCCTATGCGCTTTCCACCATTATGCAACGCTCCCTTCCTGATGTAAGGGATGGGTTAAAGCCCGTTCACAGGCGACTTCTTTATGCCATGAGGGAGCTCAAACTCGATCCAAAATCAGGTTATAAAAAATGTGCCCGCGTGGTGGGAGATGTGATGGGAAAATTCCATCCTCATGGAGAAATGGCAATTTATGATGCCATGGTCAGGCTCGCCCAAGATTTCGCTGTCCGTATTCCCTTGGTAGATGGCCAAGGAAATTTTGGAAACATTGATGGCGACTCAGCTGCGGCAAGTCGGTACACAGAAGCTCGGCTTACCGCAGCGGCAGAAGCCCTCATGGAGGGTCTGGATCAAAACGCCGTAGATTTTAAAACAACCTATGATGGGGAAAATGAAGAGCCCTTGGTGATGCCTGCGACCTTCCCTAACCTTTTGGTTAATGGATCTACAGGAATTGCAGTTGGCATGGCAACTAGTATTCCCCCCCATAATCTCAGCGAAGTTTGTGACGGTCTTATAGCTCTCATTCGCAAACCAGACATAGACATTAAACAGCTCATTAAACATATTCCAGGGCCTGATTTTCCTACAGGAGGCTTACTTGTTGAAAGTTCAGATTCCATTCTTAAAGCCTATGAAACTGGACGCGGCAGCTTTCGCCTACGCGCAAAATGGGAAGTGGAAAAATTAGAGTTTGGGCAATATCAGCTTGTTGTCACTGAAATCCCTTACCTTGTTCAAAAGTCAAAACTTATCGAGAAAATCGCGACTCTTTTGAATGATAAAAAGCTCCCTCTCCTTGATGATATGCATGATGAATCTACGGAATACGTTCGTCTTATTTTCACGCCCAAATCTCGTACAGTTGATCCTGCGGTTTTAATGGAATCCCTCTTCCGCCATTCGGACCTCGATATCCGTATTCCCCTTAATTTGAACGTCATTGATAAGAACGGTGTCCCCGGCGTTAAGAACCTTAAACAAACACTGGAGGCTTTTTACCTCCATCGCTTGGATATCCTCGAGCGAACCACGCGCTTCCGCCTCGACAAGATTGAACACAGGCTTGCCGTTCTTGAAGGGTATCTCATTGCGTATTTAAACATTGATGAAGTCATTCGCCTCATTCGGGAAGAAGATCATCCCAGCCCCGTTATGCAACAGAGATGGGGACTTACAGAAGTACAGGCAGAAGCCATCCTTAATATGCGCCTTCGTAGTTTGCGCAAGTTGGAAGAAATCGAAATTAAAAATGAGCTTAACGAACTTTCTCAAGAAAAAACAAACCTTTTAGCTCTTCTTAATACCCCAAGCCTTCAACAAGAAAGCATTATTGAAAGTTTAAAAAATATCCAAGCTAAGTTTAATAAAAAAACCCCTCTTGGACAAAGACGAACCATTTTAGCCGAGCCTCCCGAAGACATTATTGTCCCCATCGAAGCCATCGTTGAGCGAGAGCCCATCACTATTGTTTGTTCTCAAAAAGGATGGATTCGTGCTCTTAAAGGACACAACGTTGCGGTCAATGACATCAAGTATAAAGAAGGAGATGGGGAGCTTTTCATTCTAAAGGCAGAGACAACAGATAAGCTTTTGGTCTTCACCACCTTAGGCCGTTTTTACACCCTTTCCATTGATAAACTTCCTGGCGGGAGAGGTCACGGTGACCCGTTACGCCTTGTGATTGATATGGCTCAAGAGGAAGAGGTTGTGGAGCTTCTCATTCATTCTCCTGGGCAAGAAGAAATCAAAGTTTTAGTCGCCTCTGCTGATGGGCGCGGCTTTATCACCGCCCGCAAGGATTTGCTGGCCCAAACGCGAGGCGGCAAGCAAATCCTGAACGTTGACGGAACAAAAGCTCTCCTTTGCCGAGAGGTCACAGGCGAGCACATCGCCATCATTGGAGAAAACCGAAAACTCTTAATTTATAAAACGGATGAAATTCCCGAAATGACACGCGGCAAAGGCGTTATCCTTCAGCGTTATAAAAACGGCGGTTTGTCAGACGTAAAGTTTTTTGCTCTTGAGGAAGGGCTTTCCTGGAAAATAGGAGAGAAAACTCGCCTTGAAACAAACCTCCTTCCTTGGCTTGGCAAACGAGCACAAGGTGGAAAACTCCCCCCAACAGGATTTCCGAGAACAAATCATTTTTATTGATTAACTTATTTTTAATCTATCCTTTATAAAATACAGGAACTCTTTCCTTCATTTTATAGAGGTCTTTTATGAAAAAAAACTTTTTTATATCCCTGACTCTTTGCTCTCTTTTATGGATAACAGATGGACACGCAGAAGAAAACAGGGTCCTTACAGAAACAATAAAAGGCGCCATTAAGGATTTAGTAGAAGATAATGCAGCTTTTGCGAATCAAAAAGCTGAAAAAGACTTTAAAGCGTTTCTTGATATTCAAAACCCACGCGTCACAATGGTTTTATGTTCTGACTCGCGGGTCCAAACAGACAACTTTTCGCAAGGCGCCGAAAATGACATTTTTGTGGCTCGCAATATCGGCAATCAATTTATAACCACAGCTGGTTCAATCGAATATGGCGTTAATGTTTTAAAAACACCTGTCCTCATGATTGTTGGACATAGCCATTGCGGCGCTATCAAAGCAGCCATGGGAGATGTTGCTTCCCTTCCTGTTGACATTCGCAAAGAAGTTGAAACTATTGATGTCAAAGCAGCAAAGGATGACAAACAAGGAGTTATTGAAAACGTCCATTATCAGGTGGAGAAAGCCTTGAGTCAGTTCAAAGATAAGGTAAAGGCTGGTCATTTGGCGATCGTGGGCGCTGTTTATGATTTTCGAAATGATTATGGTTATGGATATGGGCAATTGATAATCGTTGACCTAAATGGAGAAAAAAATCCTGAAAAAATTAAAGATTCTCACTACTTTGATAATATAAAGAAAGTTTCAATCGGCGTTAATTAACTCTCAAAGCAAATAAATAGCCTACTCAAACTGAGACATTTTTATCACATGCAAGAAATAAGTTGTGCAAGACCTTAAAGCAAGGTATGCTGATGAAGATAAAGTTTCTTCTTGGTGTAAGGATGTCGTTCTAGGGCCATAATGAATATGAAATGCTGCCCTAAGTTTTTAAAACGCCAAGAAAATTTTGAACGTTAACGCAAGATGAAACCAATGAATGATTCGATTTTAAAAAGCGATCAAACTGGGTAAAATGAAGAGATGAAGATTGTTATGACAGATATTAAAGGGATCTCGCTACCAGTACACGATCACTCCTTTCGCCCTCTTATTGACATGAGAGGCGCTTAGGGAGTTAATCGAACATCCAGGTTTCTAATTGCCAATAATCTCCTCGAAAGAGGACAAGATATGGAGTTAGACCATGGGTAAAAAAATGTTAATTGACGCTGCACACAGTGAAGAATCACGGGTAGCGATTTTAAACCAAGATAAGCTTGAAGAATTTGATTTTGAAACCAGTACAAAAAGGCAATTAAAAGGGAATGTCTATTTAGCGAAAATCATTCGCATTGAGCCCTCCCTTCAGGCGGCTTTCGTTGAATTTGGAGGCAATCGTCACGGGTTTTTAGCTTTCAACGAAATTCATCCCGATTACTACCGCATCCCCATTGAAGACCGAGAAGCACTTTTAGCGGCTGAACGCGAGGTTGCTGAGCCTATAGATGAAGTCGATGAGACTCCTGCAGAAGACAGTGACGTCGAAACAATGGGCGGTGAAGACGTTGAAGAGATTCAGGCACGTCCTCCTCGCTCCCGTCCTTCACGTCAATATAAAATACAGGAAGTTATCAAAAGACGGCAAATTATGCTTGTCCAAGTTGCCAAAGAAGAAAGAGGTGGAAAGGGCGCAGCTCTTACAACATACCTTTCCCTTCCTGGCCGTTATTGCGTCCTTATGCCCAATGCAGCAAAAGGAGGTGGCATTTCCCGGAAAATCACCAATGTGGCTGATCGTAAACGTTTGCGGGAAATTATTGAGTCTATTGAGCTTCCAGAAAGCATGTCTCTCATCATTCGCACTGCCGGAATGGCTCGCAGCAAAATCGAAATTAAACGCGACTGCGATTACCTCATGCGTTTTTGGAATGATATTCGGGAAAAGACCCTTCATTCGATTGCACCAGCTCTTATTTATGAGGAGGGCGACTTAATCAAACGTGCACTTCGTGATTATTACACTCGCGAGATTGATGAAGTCTTAATTGAAGGAGAAGAAGGCTACAAAGAAGCCAAAGAATTCATTCGAAAGCTTATGCCAAGCCATGTCAAAAAAATCATTGAATACAAGGATGAGAAAATCCCACTTTTCAATCGTTATGGTGTAGAAAAACAAATTGATGCGATGCATAGCCCCATTGTTCAATTAAAATCAGGGGGGTACATTGTTTTTGGCACCACTGAAGCTCTTGTAGCCATTGATGTGAACTCAGGCAGGGCAACTCGCGAACGTCATATTGAAGAAACGGCGTTTAAAACAAACTTAGAAGCGGCTGAAGAAGTCGCGCGCCAATTGCGTTTAAGAGACCTTGCAGGGCTTGTTGTTATTGACTTTATCGATATGGAAGAGGATCGGAACAATGAGGCCGTCGAACGCCGCTTGAAGGATGCGATGCGTCATGATAGAGCTCGTGTTCAGGTGGGAAAAATGAGTCCATTTGGGCTATTGGAACTTTCTCGACAACGGTTAAGGCCAAATATTATTGAATCAACCAGCCTTCCGTGTGTCGCCTGTCATGGAAGCGGAATGGTAAGGTCCGTTGAATCCTCTTCTCTCCACATTTTACGTGGCATTGAAGAAGAAGCTCTTCAACAAAAGGCAAGCGCTTTGGCCGTCTATGTGCCAACGTCAATTGCTCTTTATATTCTCAATTACAAGAGAAATGTCCTCCAAAACATTGAGAACAAATGGTCAGTTTCTGTACAGTTCTCAAAAGATGACACCCTCATTCCTCCAGAATTTCGTATTGAACGTCTTCAACTGCGCAAAGACGCTGCTGCTAGAGAAAGTGTACGAGAAGAAAGAATACCAGAAGCTCCTTCCAATGCTCCTCGGCCTCCTGAAAGAAGAACGCATGCAAAGCGACCTCAAAAATTTGAGCCTAAACCCACCGAGCAAATCAAACAAATCCCCGAAGAAGCAGTGCCTTTACAAGAACCTTCAACTTCTGAAAAAGATGGAACAAACAAGCCAAGAAGGCGGTTTAGAAAATATGATCGCCGTCATAGGTCAAAACAAGGACAGCCTCCTGCAGAAACGACCTCTATTGTAAGTTCTTCCTCTCTTGAAAAAGAAACTACACCTGCCTCCATTAAGATGGATTTACCAAAGAAAAATAATGATAACGTGGAAGTACGTGCCACAAATTCCGCAGAAAAGGAATCTCAGCCCACGCCTCCTAAAAAGGCCTCCACACGCAAAGGATGGTGGCAAAAGCTGCTTGATTAATCAGATGGGGAAGATCATACCCGCCTAATTAAAGCTCATGATATCCCCAGAAAAACTAGTCCATCCGCCTAAATTAATGACGTCCCGCGGGCCCTCTGCGGGATCCATTTTGAGTTATTTTGCTGAACATTTTTCCCAGAAAAACAACAGAAAGTATCCACACAATCGTTGTTCCAGTAATTATGAGAAGAATACTTTCTATATTTTTATTGATTGGAGAAAAACTAAAAAGAGAAACAGAAGATGTTCCTAACCATACCCCCATTCCGGCAAAAAGAAAGTCAGTTATGCTTTTGCCACGTACTTTTGTGGTTGCAGCGAGGGGAATATAGGCAATTTCTTTCGTGATTAAGAAGAGAGTTTTGAGTCCAGAAAACATAAGGGATTGAATAGTAAAAAACCAAAAAACAACCACAAGTTCACTGATAAATAGTTTATTAAGTGAATGGCTAACACTTGGAAAGTATATGTAAATCAGTAACATACATGTCGTGATAAATAAATATATAGGGAAGATGAGCGCACTTTTTAGCCATCCATATTTCCACACCAACCAAAATATGAGCAGAAATATTAAACTTGAAAAATATAACGCAGAGTTGGAGTACTGCGACATAAATTGAGCGTATTCTAAAGAGGTTGAAACGTAATTTTTAAGATGAACCCTAAAAAGAAGATTTGTGAGTTTTTCACAGACCCCAAGAGACGTAATGATGACAAAAATAAGGAAGAAGTAAGTGCACTTAAAAGACGTGCTGATTTTTGGCATTTGAGCTGTTTCCTCAGTTAAACTGGGAAGGTCCATAAACTTGTTTTTTTTAATGAGCCACATACCTAAAATAAAAAGGATGAGTCCTCCCAATAAAATATAACCATAGAACTGCATTGTATTTTCAAGGATGGAATCAGGACTTGTTATAATGGGGAAAAGTTCATTCATCAAAAGAGCCCCACGGCTTGGAAAAATAAAAAACAAAAAAAGATAACTTAACTTGGATTCCTTAAGGGTAAATGTTTGATTCGCAAATGCCCAAAAAAGAAAAGTGATTGTGAAGGTTCCCCACATCTCTGCTAAGAGATAATAACAAGAAAAACTCCAGACCCCATAGGCTGAAATAAGCGGTGCGATTTCGGTATGAGCTTTTAATAATTCTTGAATAAAATCAGGATTAGGATGGAGGTGATGAACATTTTGGAATCCCCAGAAGTGGAAGAGTATAAAGAGTATCAAAAAACTAATGGTGCTTACAAAAAGGATTTGAGGCAAGTTATTTCTTCGATAAAAAAGAAAGAAGAGACCAAGGAAAACGAGCTTTACAAAGAAGGATATAGAATTCAGAAAGAAGAAAATATTTTCCCAAGCAGGAGCTGCTAGAAGTATTACAGTTTTTGTTTCTCTCAAAACAAAGTAGGCTAAGTACAAAGAAAATAGTAATAATCCGAATAAAAAAAACTTAATGGTGCTTTTTTTATGAAGTATTTCAAGCATTTTCAGACTTTTTTCATTTTCTTCATTACGAGTCTCTAATAAAAATATTAAGAAATCGTAAAAGCATCAAAATAATGGACCCCGCGGAAGGACCCGCGGGGCGTCAATGTAGTTTTAGAGGTACTTTATCGCGCTAACATCGCTAGAAGCAATAGGGCCACGATGTTAATGATTTTAATCATGGGGTTCACTGCAGGGCCGGCTGTATCTTTGTAAGGATCTCCAACCGTATCACCCGTCACGGCTGCTTTATGAGCGTCTGACCCCTTACCACCATGAAGACCATCTTCAATGTACTTCTTCGCATTGTCCCAAGCTCCACCACCAGAGGTCATAGAAATTGCAACAAAAAGGCCAGTAATAATGGTTCCCAAGAGCATAGCCCCCAAAGTTGTGAAAGCTTCTGCTTGTCCTGACGTCCATAGAATGACGAAATATACAACTGGTGGCGCTAAAACGGGCAACAAGGAGGGTAAAATCATCTCTCGAATAGCCGCCTTGGTAAGAATATCCACAGCACGCCCATATTCGGGTTTAGCCTTTCCTGTCATGATGCCTTTAATTTCACGAAATTGGCGACGAACCTCAATAACAACTTCAGCCCCCGCACGACCAACGGCCATCATCCCGAGAGCTGCAAACAAATAAGGAAGAAGCCCACCAATAAAGAGTCCCACAACAACATAAGGGTTTTGAAGTTCAAAATGAATGTTAAGGTTCGGGA
>JAIESK010000084.1 GCA_019746105.1 Alphaproteobacteria bacterium | reverse complement strand
TTCTTTCAGCTTCTCTTTCAAGGTCTTCTTTTCTTAATAATTCGTACCCCCCTTGATGAGAAGGGATTCCGGTGCTTCGTGTCTGTGTTTCTAATCCTTCTTGTGCTGTCGCACTGAGATTCGTTGTCACGAAAGACAGGTTTTGTTGTATGGCGGATCCTGAGCTGCTCACTAAATTCATTTCTTGTTCAGTCAGTATGGCTTGAGTAGTACAATTTACGATCTTATCAGAGACGCTCATTTTCTGTGTTGCCTCAAGAAGGAGTGTTATAACGTCACCTGCTGTTGTTGGATTCAAGGAAAGTTGATGCGCAAGCTTAAATTGGCCCTTTGCTTTTAAACGGCAGTCTGGATGAAAAGGAAAAATTTTCCATGCAGACATATTTTTTGCTAAGAAAACAGCTCGATCGCAGGCTTCTTGAAGACCTTGGGGGCTCATGAGATTTGTTGCAGAGTAGGCGAACTGTCCATCCACTAAAGCCTCAATCATACAACCATGATCAATTGTTGTGTAACAGTGATCAAACTTACCGTTACGACAAATAAGATGTTTGCTTGTTTCTTTGACTTCTCTAATTCCAATCCAGTCCGCTTGGTGACGGAGGTTAGATATAAGCTTCTCTAAATTTAACATATGCTATCACCAATGTACTGCTTGAAGATTTTAAGGATAAATGGGAAATTGTTGACAGAGGATTTCAACCTTCTCCCGAACCCTTTTCTCTTGGAATTCGTCACCTTGAAGCACATCTGCAATCCAATGACCAATTTGAACAAATTCCTTTTCTCCAAATCCTCGGGTTGTTCCCGCAGGGGTTCCAAGGCGAATGCCTGAAGTTTGGGAGGGAGGTAACGGATCAAAGGGAATCGCATTTTTGTTACAAGTTAAGCCTGCGCGCTCAAGAGCGGCTTCGGCGTCAGCACCTGTGACGTTAAAGGGGCGTAAATCCACAAGAAGCAAATGACAATCCGTTCCATGGGTACTGATGTTCAGGCCTCGTTCTATGAGCGTGTCTGAAAGAACCTGAGCATTTTTAACAACATTAGTAGCGTAAGTTTTAAAGGCAGGTTTCAAGGCTTCTCCAAAAGCAACGGCTTTGGCGGCAATAACGTGCATAAGAGGGCCACCTTGAAGACCTGGAAAAATGGCACTGTTTAACTTTTTCCCAATATCAGGATCATCTGCGAGAATCATGCCTCCTCGAGGGCCTCGTAAGGTTTTGTGGGTGGTTGTTGTAATGACATGAGCATGTCCCACAGGGGAGGGGAAAACTCCGCCCGCTACGAGTCCTGCAAAGTGGGCCATGTCCACCATCAGAAGAGCACCTACCTCATCTGCGATCTTGCGAAAGGCTTCAAAGTCAATGGTACGAGGGTAGGCGGATCCACCAGCGATGATAAGCTTAGGGTGATGCTCAAGAGCCTGGGTACGGACTTCATCATAATCGATCCGGTGGGTTTCTTTGTGGACACCATAGCTGGCAATATTAAACCATTTCCCTGAAAGGTTAACCTTTGAGCCATGAGTGAGGTGTCCCCCTGCTGCCAAAGACATTCCTAAAACTGTATCTCCTGGATTTAAAAAGGCCAACAAGACGGCTTGATTGGCTTGAGAGCCAGAGTGGGGTTGAACGTTGGCGTAAGAACACTTGAAAAGAGCACAAGCTCGATCAATGGCAAGTTGTTCCACTTTATCTACCCATTCACACCCTCCGTAATACCGTTTTCCAGGATAACCTTCGGCGTATTTGTTAGTCAGCACGGATCCTTGAGCATCAAGAACAGCTTGAGAGACAATATTTTCGGATGCAATAAGTTCGATTTGATTTTGTTCGCGCCTTAACTCGTCTCCGATGGCGGCGTAAATTTCTGGATCAGCGAGAGAGAGATTTTCTGTAAAAAAATTTGCTGCGTTAACCATTCTTAAAGTCCTCTCTTTTAAACTGATCTTATGACGAAGAAGACTAACAGATCAAACGTTCAAAATCTAGGGAGAGCGCGTCATGGTTGAAGAAGAAATTAGAAAAAGAGTCAAAAGTTTGAAAAGTCTTTATATGGATGTGCTGTGGTACATATTGGGAAGTGCTATTTTTACTCTTCTCTGGTTCATTTTTGATCGGAATGAGATCTTTTGGCCAAAATACATTATGTTGATATGGAGCATTGCTTTATTAATTGAAATGATTCGCAAAAAAGCTATCCCTCCTCTTTCAAGCTATATTTTCTTTCTCAGCCCTGAATGGGAGGAAAGAAAAGTCAAAGAAATGTTGCAGCCCTATCGGGATCAGCACAAAATTACCCTCTCCCGTGATCGAAAGAAAAAGATTTAAAAATACTCAAGACGCACAGAAAATAACTTTTCAAAGCGTTTAATGGCCGAGCTTGTAACGATCAAAATAATGCGATCATGAACCTTGATGAGAGTATCTTTTTTAGGTGGAAGTAGTTGACCATCCCTAACAATTGCACCAACTAAAAGGCTCCGAGACATATTAATTTCCTCAATGGACATGCCTAAAACACTTGATGTGCTAACTGCTTCGGCTTCAATAACCTCTCCAAAATTATCGCGAATGGAGTGTACGGTACGAATGCGTCCGCGGCGAACATATTGCAAAATGGTTGAAACTGTAAGAGCCTTGGGACTGATGAGAGAGTCTATTCCCAAGGAGGTAATGAGGCTTGAATAGGAGGAACTATTAATGAGGGCCATGGTTTGCTCTGCGCCCATCCGTTTGGCCAAAAGAGAGGAGAGAATATTGACCTTATCATCGGAGGTGACTGCCACGACTTTATTAGCAATTTTAGCGTTGGCTTCTCGAAGAATTTCACGGTCCAGGGCATCTCCTCGTAAAACAATGGTGCGAGAGAGTTGATTAGCCACAAATGTCGCACGTTCCTTATCATTTTCTACAAGCATTAGGGAAATATCAGGATGGTTTGCCTCAATTTCTTCTGCCAAGCATAAGCCCACATTTCCTCCCCCTAAAATGAGAAGACGTTGGGAACGCACTTCATTAAAGCCAAAAGCTTCGATGCCGTGGATGAAATTTTTTTGAGGGAGCAAGAGATAAACTTCGTCGCCTCCCTCCAGTTGATCCGATCCAGTGGGGATAAAACCGGCATCACCCCTGACGATAAAAAGAACACTGAGATCAAGTTTGGGAAAGAGATTTTCTAAAAGGCGTAAAGGGGTATTGAGAATAGGGGCCTTTTCTTGGCACCTTATTCCCACCAATTGAATCATGTTATCAGCAAAGGGAATGGCCTCAAAGGTTCCTGGAAAATCAAGGCCGCGACCAATGGCTCGGGCGACTTCAAGTTCAGGTGAGATAATAAGATCAATGGGCATATTGTCCGGTTTATAAAGGTCCGTCCACTCGGGATTAAGGTAACTTTTGTTGCGTACGCGGGCGATTTTGAGAGGTACATTAAATAGAGAATGAGCGATTTGGCAGGCAACCATATTAACTTCATCCGCAAAGGTCACGGCAATAATCATATCTGCCTCTGCAAGCCCCGAACGTGCCAAGACATCGGGGTGAGAAGCAAATCCGACGATGCCGCGAACATCAAGGGTTGCTGAGATATGATTAATGAGCTCTTCCGAATGATCAACGACAGTGACGTCATTGTCATGGGTGGAGAGGTAGCGCGCGATGCTAAAACCAACTTTCCCTGCGCCACAAATGACTACTTTCACGTCGCCCTCTTGTTTTTATTCTTCATAAGGAAAAGTTTATCCCCTCCTTAGCGTGTCAAGTTATAGCTCTTTTTCTAGGTAAAGGGCAAGATCATGCTCACTTAATTTGGTGACGTCCTTTGTTATTTCCGTCGTCACTTTCGTGAGGGTTTGTTTACAAAGATTTGCTCGAATGTCCCCCAAGGTTTTGGGAGGAGAGATAATGATAAGCTCATCGAATTCTGCCTTTTCATTGGCTTTTTCTAAAACTTGGCAGAGCTCCTTTGCAAAAAGTTCCTTTTGGTATTGATGCCAATCTGTACGGGGTTGATACGCGTGGCGGGTGGGATTGCTGCTTTCGTAAGCTCTTCCTGGTTTGTCGGGACCATGTTCGCTGTCTTTTAAGTTTTCACCAACATAATCATGGCCTGTGGCATCATTAAGAATGGTATGATTTTTTGTAAAAATTCGAGCTCTAGCCCCATCAGCAACCAGGACCCATGTTGTTTTTTGTTTGTGCATGTGCAATCTCCCTATTGTGTATCTATCATAATATTATGAAGAGAAAAGATAAACATCTCGTTAATGAGTACTCTCTTTAATTGTTAGAAGAGGCATCCCGGTCGGTGTAACAGAGAGTTTTGCCTTGTAAATTTGAGGAACGCAATTATTGTTTCCATGGCTGTCGCCGCGACATGTGACCTTGTGGGTTTCTTTACCGTTATCCACATTCATATGGATGGTATACAAAATGATATTGTAAATTCCGGGGGTAGGGCAGAACTGTTCCATGCGAGAAACTTCCATGCGGCCCGGAAAGCGGCGAAAATACGGGTGGGTTGTATTGGCTTGAATCGTCGTTCCTTTCATTTCAAGGGGACATATTTCAGCTTCGGTATAACAGGAGTTTACAGAAAAATTGGCCCGCTTCACTGAGAGCTTGTAAGGGGTAGCATTGGTAATAGAGCCAATGTGATAAGCTTGTGCTGTCGTTGAGATGGTGAGGGCTATCATCAGGGTAAAAAGAGAAGGAAGATTTTTTATCATTATAAGCTGGCTCCTTTTTTTGAGGTATTTTTATCAACCTCTCAAAGGATAGCCGTAAATTAGTAAACAAAAGACTAAAAGACGAAAAAGAAAAAATGAAAAAAAGTTAACTCTCCATCTCTTGAAGAATTGCTGCCTTGCGGGATGTGCCCATGACCTTATTCCATACCTTTTCAAAAACTCGACAGAGCGCTCCATTGGCCATGACGTTTGAACTAGTGATCAAAGGATCTAAAAAGACGTTTAGGGCTAAAATAATTGCAATCATTTCTGGATTAAAATTTAAATAGCTTTCGTAAATAGGCAGCATGATAAAGATGGCACCTCCTAGAACAGCAGCCGTCGCATAACGAGCGAGTACGAAAACGACGCTAAAGCTGAGCCATGTACCAAGATCTGGATTAGCACCGTAAAAATGACGATAGATAAGGAAACATAAAAAGGCCTGGGCGATACAATCCCCAATTTGTTGAATGTTGGTTGTAGCCGGAATAATCCCTTGAGCCAGTTTGGGATCTTTAAGATTCTTGGCGGCTCCTTGAATAGTCCAAGGCATAGTGGAAAGGCTGCAACCTGAGGTAAGGGCAATGCCACCCGCAGGAAGAAGATTTTTAATGTTTTCTATGACCTTGTGTAAAGATAAGCCTGCTCCAAGGGTAAAGAGAAACAGAAGATAGATAAAAATAAAAGCGATGAGCCATAGGACTAAAAGCGAATAATGAGCAAAAACGTGATTAAGCAGATTTGTTTGGTACATTTGCACAGCAAACCCTAGGATAAAGAGAGGAATTAAACGAGCAAAAACACGAGTAAGAACCCACTCCATAATAGTTTTCCCACGGGAAATAAGCTGGGTAAGGCCTGATGTTGGTTTGAGAGCATTAAAGCACCCTAAAATAAGGCCTGCAATGGCTCCCTTTTCCGCTGACCACCAGGCAGGTTTTATAGCAGGGAGACGCCAGAGAGCCGTAAACTCACTGGAGAGATCTGTTGCGCCAAAGGAGGGCAACATTTCAGCAGCAAAGCTGGCGCATCCATAAGCATACCAAACGCTTATAAAGTTGGAACACGCTTCAAAAACCAGGAGAGCTAAGATAAATAGGGGTGCCTTTTTTTCAAAGGACTGCACCGCATAGGCAATAAAAAAACCAACTGTTATGGGCATTACCCAAATCAGCATGTCTTTAATAAATAAGCTGAGTGTATAAAAAAATTGATGCACGGGCCCTGGCAATAAGTTGGCAAGCAGAAGATAGGTCACTAGGACGAAAAAAACTTGGAAGCTGCGGTGCTTAAGGAGAGCTGTGAGAGGTGAGGCTGATTTCATATTTTTTCCATTTTTATTTGAAATTGCTCCATTTCTCACTCTTAGCAAATTTTTAATTTTTTGGAAATAAAAAAATAAAAAAACGCTTCACGAAAATTTATATTGTATTCATCTGATCCTGCTGCATCGTTATCAATGATGTCGTTGAATAGATCCTGAGTCCCCCTCGTTTTACTCGGGGTCTCAGGATGACAATTTTTTGTTTTAATTAGAAAAAACGTGTCATCCTGAGACCTTGAGCGCAGCGAAAGGGACTCAGGATCTTTTTAACAATATAGTAGATAACAGAGTAATTTAGGGGTGGTGGTTATTTACGGTTTATTGTCCTGCTTCTCACCTCTGGAGGAAGTGCCGCAGCTTTGACTTCGCCCGGCTTAAGGGATTCTAGCTCATAGGGGCCATAATGGGTGCGGATTAAGCGATTGACCGGCCAGCCGAGGAACTCAAAAACCCGTCGAATCTCCCGGTTCTTTCCCTCTTTAAGACTGACCAAAAGCCAAGCATTTTCGCCTTGTTGGCGCTCCAGGGTTGCAGTAATAGAACCATAATGAATGCCCTCAATGGTGATACCATTTTTAAGAGTTTTAAGTGTTTGTGGATCAACTCGCCCATGCACGCGTACTCGATAGGTACGCATCCAGCCTGTGGAGGGAAGCTCCAGATGACGGGCCAACTCTCCGTCATTTGTTAGCAAGATCAACCCTTCGCTGTTGAGATCAAGGCGTCCCACGGAAATGACACGAGGTAGGTTTTTGGGAAGTGTCTCAAAGAGAGTAGGACGTCCCAATTCATCCTTGTGAGAGGTTACAAGTCCTTTAGGTTTATAGTAAAGCCAGAGGCGGGGAGGGGACTTTTGAGGAAGCGGCTTTCCGTCTACTACAATGTGATTTTTAGGGGTGACACGAAAGGCAGGCGAATCCAAAACGGCTCCATCTACAGAAACGCGCCTCTCGTGGATCCAGGTCTCTGCCTCCCGTCGGGAACAAAGTCCCGCGCGAGCTATGACCTTTGCAATGCGTTCACCCTTATTCACGGCAAGCTTGGATAAAGGCTTTGAAAATTTTACTTGATTGAGAACACTCGGAAAAACATTCAGGATGCCATTGAAGGCCAAGACAGAAACGATGGTGAGGTGATTCAAAGCCTTCAATAATCCCATCCGGGGCTATCGCATTAAGGATTGCCGAAGGCGCCAGGTCTTTTACGGCTTGATGGTGAACGCTGTTGACGTCAAATTCTTCTGTACCAAGAATTTCATGCAGTAATGTTTGGGGGGTAATTTTTACTTTATGACAGGTTTGATGGGGGTTTTCATCCTGGACATGATTTAAGGATTGAGGCACTTCATCGGGAATATGTTGAATGAGCGTGCCTCCTAGAGCCACATTTATAAGCTGCTCTCCTCCACAGATGCCAAAGACCGGTATATTCTTTTCAAGGGCTCGTTTGGTGATTTCAAGTTCAAAAAGAGTGCGCTTGGGCTTGAGAGTGGTTTTAGGATGAAGGAATGTCTCTCCATAAAGCTTAGGGTCAACATCATGTCCTCCTCCGGTAATCAGAAGTCCTTGAATTCGAGACAAAAAGTCATCGACTAAGTCTAGCTCATGGGTCAGAGGAAAGGGAACGCCTCCTGCGTGTTGAACGCTTAAACAATAATTGTCGCGCAAGGCATACCAAGGATAATTGGAGTATCCACCTGGATCGCGAGAGTCAAATGTAATTCCAATGAGAGGTTTTTGTGTCATGATAAAAGTCCTAAAAAAACAATTTTTACACTATAAACACTTTATTTCCCTATTAAAATGGGTAAAGTGAGAAAAAATGTGCATTCACGACATAAGGTGATCTGGTAGATAGAAATTTGACGCCCCGCGGCTTGACCGCGGGGTCCAGGAAAGCTGCACTATGGATCCCGCGGTCAAGCCGCGGGACGTCATAGAGGAGTTATTAAAACTCTCCTAGATGTCTGAAGCTATACGAAATTTAAATGAGTAAAGGTTAAAAATGGAAAATACGCGTACACTCGCCCAAACGTCAATGGCATGGCCCTTTGAAGAAGCCCGGAAAATTCTCGATCGCCTGCAAGGGAAAACACCGGAGAAAGGCTTTGTCTTGTTTGAGACGGGCTATGGCCCGTCGGGACTTCCCCATATAGGAACCTTTGGGGAGGTGGCGCGCACCACCATGGTCCGTCACGCTTTTTCCTTGCTCTCTGATATTCCCACAAAATTGTATGCCGTCTCCGATGATATGGACGGTTTGCGGAAGGTGCCGGATAATATTCCCAATGGAGAGATGGTGCGAGAACATTTGGGCAAACCCTTAACCCAGATCCCTGATCCCTTTGGCACTCATCAGAGTTTTGGCCATCATAATAATGCACGTCTCCGTGCCTTTTTGGATGCTTTTGGTTTTGAATATGAATTTGTGAGCGCCTCCGAGTGTTATACATCAGGACGTTTTGATTCCATGCTTCTGTCCGTTTTGGCTCATTATGAGGCCATTATCAGCGTTATTTTGCCAACGTTAGGTCCAGAGCGCAGGGCCACCTATAGTCCCTTCCTACCCGTGTGTGCGGAAACAGGGCAGGTTCTTCAAGTGCCTGTGGTGGAACGGGATGAAAAGGCAGGCACAATTGTTTACAAACGGGAAGATGGAAAACTTATTGAAACAAAGGTCACAGGCGGTCACTGTAAGTTGCAGTGGAAGGCGGATTGGGGTATGCGCTGGGCAGCCTTTGATGTGGACTATGAAATGTCCGGAAAGGACCTGATCGACTCTGTCAAATTATCTAGTCAAGTTTGCCGCATTCTGGGGCATAAACCCCCTGAGGGTTTTAACTATGAGCTTTTCCTGGATGCGGATGGTACGAAGATCTCCAAGTCCAAAGGCAATGGGCTCTCCATGGAGGAATGGCTGCAATATGCACCAGAGGAAAGTCTTGCTTACTTTATGTACCAATCCCCTCGTAAGGCTAAACGTCTTTATTTTGATGTGATTCCCCGCGCTGTGGATGAATACTTGAATTTTCTTGAAAAATTTCCCGAGCAACCTCTTGAGCAAAAATTGGCTAACCCTGCATGGCATATCCATAATGGAAAGCCTCCCAAAGAAGAGCTGCCCTTAACGTTTGGTATCCTCTTAAACCTTGCCAGTGTCACCAATACGGAAGACAAAAAGGTTTTGTGGGGATTTATTAGCCGTTATGCAAAAGGAGCCACTCCCGAATCCATGCCTATGGTGGATCGCTTGGTGGGGTATGCAATCGCTTATTACCGCGATTTTGTGAAACCCCATAAGCATTACAGGACGCCGACGGCGGAGGAGCGTAAAGCTCTTGAAGATTTAGACCTTGCCTTAAAACACGTTGAGCCTACTCCAGAAGCTATTCAAGAACAGGTTTTTGAAGTAGGAAAGCGCCATAATTATGCCAATTTGCGGGACTGGTTTAAGGCCCTTTATCAAATTCTGTTGGGTCAGGATGAGGGGCCCAGGATGGGCTCTTTCATTGCCCTTTATGGCGTCCAAGAGACGATTCAGCTTATTGAAGATGCATTAAAGAAAACGGATTAAAACAAAGGGACCTGAGAGAGGTTTTCCTTCAGGCCCTTTCTTGCTATTTAAACCAGGATGTAAGCGTATTAGTTGTTCTCGTCCAAAGCGAGTAATCAATTTCTTGGGTCATCAGCTCTTCAAGAGTATACTTCTTTGAAGAGGCTTCATTCACTTTCTCCAGAACAAAGTTACCGAGGATGTTAGAAAAGCGAACCGCTGCTTGTTTTCCAGCACTTTGAAGCAGTCGTTGAGCCAGTTCCTCAAAGCCAAGGAGATCACCAGTATAATCTAGAGCGGTTTTGACTGTGTCTGGAAGTTGACCGTTTTGTATCATATCATTGATGTGCAAGTCTAATTCTCTAGGCTGAAACATGTCGATTTCACGTAAATTCAATTCTCTAATAGTGTTCTCAGTGAATCCAGTAGCAGCACCTCCAACGATGTGCCCGACTCCAGCATTGACCATATTGGAAAGATCATTAGCTGCATTAGTGATAACCTCTGGAGCCAGATTTCTCAAAATTGCCATGGGATTTCTGGTGACAGTATTCACCGCATCGGTGATTTCTTTTGCATTAGAAGAAAGTTCTTTCCCTTGCTCTATAACAGGTTTTAAAGAACTTTCGTAGCCCAATATGAAAGCTCTTAATGTATCCTTCACAAGGGAGGCAGTCATTTCAGGTATGTACTCAGTTGTAAGTTTGCTTTCTAAGTCATCGGCAAAAGAGGTCAAGGTTTTTCTGAGAGTATTCAGTAACGCTTTTACCCAGCTCTCATAAGCCACCATTAACACTGCCCCTTTGAATGTGCCGTTTTTTGCATAAAATTCGTCTTTAGCCTTGTCCAGATTTGTCTGGGCAGTATGATAAGCTTGCGCAGCATCATTCCATTCCTTGTTTCTAGGATAGGAATGTGTGTTGGATATATTGTTTGCTAATCGAGCAAACCAGTTGGTAATAACCCATGAATCTTCACTTTCATCAGCTGGGTGTTCTCTCTGATATTGGCACCACTTTTCTGCTTCTTCCAAAAAAGTCTGCTCTGTCTTAAGGACTTCTTGTTCCCGTCTCATATAGTCCTCAGGCAACCCTACTTTTTTAGCAGCTATTTTAGCGATTTTCCTTTTTGCTAATCCAAAAAGACCATCTTGCTTGAGATCGGCAACATTAAATCCAATTTGTGTCAGAGTAATTAAGGTCGTTCCCCATCCAAGAGGATTACTAAGTTTCATCATATTGTTGCCAACCATTGTGCCAACTCTTTGAGTAAGGCCCGTTGATTGAACAAGTTTTGCTGTAAATTCTGGTCCTAAAATACGATTGGCATTAATTAGAAGATGGTGAAGGTTTGGCCCCATTTCTCGAGTAAACCCTACCATAATATTTTTCAGGGCTGCAGGTTGATCAGCAGAAGGTTGATTCCAATACTCTACAGCTTCCTGACGGGCTTGACGCATAGCGGGTACGGTCTGTTGCATGATGGGATAAAGATCAACGCCCTTTATGAAGACACTTGCTCCTCTTCTTGCTTCAGAAGTACCTTCAGTGAGACCGTTCGCAACGACACTTCCTGCATTGTAAAGTCCATTACCAACAGTAGATAACCCTGAAGCAATCGCTGAATAAGTTCTTGCAAAATAACCTTCAGAGGGGGCTTCAACTGTAATTGGAGCTACGATAATTGCTTGAGACTGAACATTTGGCGCCGCTTCTTCTTTCATTGACGCTGGTTCTTCAGTTTGAGGATGAACAATGAGCGCCGTTTCTGCTTCTCTTAGCTCAGGAGTTGGAGCTCGAAGGACAATACTCCTAACTTCAGGCTCGTCTGACTCCATCGCACAAACGATATTGGGGCCAAGAATTGAAATAATAGTTAACAGCGCTGTAGCAGAACGCAAATTATAGGGAAACATAAAAACACCTAACAAAATTAAAAAACCATCTAAATTAATATAAAAAACTTAGACCACCTAGCAGAGATATAGAGATACTTGCTTTGTATTTCAAGAGCTTTCTAGGTTTTTTAGTTGCTAAAAATTAAGTCTTAAGGAAAAATACTAAAATGAATGATAGAGCCCCTATTTCTTGGCCTCATGCCCTTTGGCGGGGCGGAATGCGCCGCTGCCCTCAATGTGGTGAGGGGCGCATGTTTCAAGGATATTTAACGCCCCATCAAAAATGTTCCTATTGTGAACTTAACTTTGAAACTTTAGATGCCGATGATGGGCCGGCTTATATCACTATGGGGTTGGTGTGTCTTTTTGTGGTTCCCTTCTTTTTCATCGCTCAAGTTCTTTACGAGCCGCCTTTTTGGCTGGCGCTTGTTATTAGTCTCCCTCTGACGTTGGGAATTATTTTGGGACTGTTGCCCCTTGTGAAGGGAGCATTTATGGGCGCCTTATGGAAGAGTCGTACCTGACTTCATTTCTGCGCCGATGTGTTTTTTACCTTGAGCGTGTGCCAAATCTTCTTGCCGTTGGCGGGCTCGTGCGGCTTCTTTCTTTTCAGGTGAGGTGGTGTGATAACAATGAGGGCACGAAACACCACGCTCATAAAGGGGTGAGAGGGTATCCTCTTTTGTAATGGGAAAGCGACAGCCATAACAAGTGCCATAATGGCCTAGAGCAAGGCCATGGGCCACAGCAACACGTCCATCAAACACAAAGCATTCACCCTCCCACAGACTTTTCTCCTGAGGAACAGTTTCTAAATACTTTAAAATGCCGCCCTTGAGGTGATATACCTCTTCAAATCCTTGAGAGAGCATATAGGCCGAGGCTTTTTCACACCGAATGCCACCGGTGCAAAACATGGCCACCTTACGGTGCTTTGTTTTATCAATTTTTTTCACATAATCAGGAAATTGAGTGAATGAATGGGTTTCAGGATTGAGAGCTCCTTTGAAAGTGCCAATTTCCACCTCGTAATCATTGCGGGTGTCGAGAAGCAATACTTCGGGGTCCGAGATAAGGTCATTCCATTTTTCCGCGTCTACGTAAGCGCCAACGACCTGTGTGGGATCAATACCAGGAACCCCCAGGGTCACAATTTCTTTCTTAAGGCGCACTTTCATGCGATGAAAGGGCATTTTTTCCGCAAAGGATTCTTTGTATTCAAGGTTGTTAAAGCGGGTTTCAAGGAAATCTTTTAAGGTATCAATGCTAGCCCTGGATCCTGCAACCGTCCCATTAATCCCTTCCTTGGCCAAAAGAAGGGTGCCCTTGATGTCATGCTGATCGCACAGTTTTTTTAGGCAGGGCTGTAGCTCCTTATAATCAGGTAGCGATATAAATTGATAAAGGGCAGCAACAACAATCTGGGTCATGGGCGTAAAATAAAAGATATTTGTTTGTTGTGCAAGGATTTCATTCGTAATAAATTTGATTACACTTCCAACACTTTCCCATTTCTTAACCTTTCTCATGTCATGATAAAATTTATAAAATTATGGAGGGAAACATGGAAAAGAATTCACAGCGTTTCATTGAGAAAATCTGGAAAAGTGAACCTACCATTGAAGGAGCTGGTGTTCACTTAAAGAGGGCTTTTGGATTTCATGAAGTGCCGCTTTTGGATCCCTTTTTGCTTTTGGATGATTTTCGCTCCGAAAATCCTGCAGAGTATAAGGCTGGATTTCCCTGGCATCCTCATCGGGGCATTGAAACCATTACCTATGTGTTGGATGGTGATGTGGAACATGGGGATAGCATGGGTCACAAAGGGGATATCTCTTCAGGAGACGTGCAATGGATGACGGCAGGGAGTGGAATTATTCATCAAGAGATGCCTAAAGGAAATAAGAAAGGTCAGATGTTTGGTTTTCAGCTGTGGGCGAATCTTCCTGCAAAATCAAAAATGATGGATCCGCGCTATCGCAGCATTAAGAAAAAGGAAATTCCTCTCATCACAACCCAAGAGGGCGTGAAAGTCCGCCTCATTTCTGGAGAGATTGAAGGAACGCAAGGGCCGGTCCAGGATATCATCGCCGGGCCTGAGTATTTTGATGTTGAGATTCCCCAGGGCAAATCCTTTACCCATACGGTTAAGGACGGCCATAATGTCTTCGCCTATGTCATTGAGGGGGAGGCTTATTTTGATTCGCTGCGCGCACCCTTTGCCCATGAGGCTGCTGGCAAAAATTATTTTGATATGTCGCCTTCATGTCCTTGTGGGGACGGCACTCTCGTTCTTTATAAAAGGGAAGGGAATTATCTGACGGTGACAACGGATAAGCGGCCAGTGCGCTTTTTGTTAGCTTCCGGAAAACCATTAAATGAGCCTATTGCTTGGTATGGTCCCATTGTCATGAATACCCAAGCGGAATTGCGGGAGGCCTTTCTTGAGTACAGAGAGGGGACTTTCGTGAAGAGGCAGTAGGGAGGGGACTTATTTGTTCTTGCAAAGGACGCTTTGAAGTTGTACAATAGTATTGTACTTATGGAGAAATATGATGCGCCATGAAATTTCCTACTCTGAGATGAGAAAAGGCCTGAAAAGTTATATGGATCAAGTCTGTTCAGAACACGAGCCACTTCTTGTAACTCGCCGTTCGGGCGACAATGTGATGCTTCTTTGTGAGAATGATTACCGTTCTCTCGAGGAGACAGCTTATCTTTCGCGCTCTCCAAAAAATCTTGAAAGACTTTTAGAAGCCCTCAGTAGAAAAGAAGGGAAAGCTTTGGATGAAGTTCGTAAAGAGCTTGGAATTTGACCCTGCAGCTGTTGAGGATCTGCATTATTGGGTAAAAACAGATCGACGAAAGGCTGAAAAAATTTTGGATCTTATCCAAGAGATCGGAAAGGATCCTTTTCACGGAATTGGAAAACCCGAGCCCCTAAAGTTTGATCTTTCGAAATGTTGGTCTCGTCGTATAGATCAGGAACACCGCATCGTTTATTCAGTTGAAGATCAAAAAATCAGAATCCTTTCTTGCCGTTTTCATTATTGATTATATTTGGAAATAGTTTCTCTAAACACAATGATATTATCATTTTTTATGTGTTTGAAAATTTGTTCAGTGTTAAGGTAAAAAATGCTTGTAATTTAGCTCAAATTCGATAATTTTTTATTAAAGATTAATAAAAAATTCTGTTTTATGAAAATAAGAATCTCGCTCCTCCCATCATCCCTTGGTAGCTTTATGGAAAAGGGCATCATCATGCAAAAAAAATTTCTCCGGATATTCGCGATATTAGTCGTCTTTATTGGCGTTCTTGGACCAATAGGAAAAAAGAACGCTTATGGAGGGTATACTGCTGATTTTGAGGAGGAAATACAGCAGACAGACCTAAGTTATTGGATGTGTAACCCTCGTAGACTGCCACCAATACAAAGAGGACACTGGGTAGATGCCACTGAGACCCGCTATGTGACATCTGGAATAAGCTATGGCCCAATGGGGACAACAACCCATACAACAACGGTGAGCGTACCCGTGAGCAAATTTGTTGGGGCCCATAAGGAAGAAAGGATCGAATGTTGGGTTTGTGGAAAAGCATTGTCGCAGATGAAGCCACGCAATGCTCCTAAGGTTACTTTCAAATGGGAACACGAAATTAAAATATTGGTATTAAACTGGCCAAGTAAAAAAGGTGAGCCGCATTTAGGCATATGTCGAAAACTTTCTCTTAGTGACAATATGAAATTTCTTTGGGACAAGGCTCGTCTCAATGAAATAGAAGTATTGGATTTTAACACCATTCTAAATGGAATGTGGAATGCTGCAAAGATAGAAGATAGCAAAAACCCAACAATTACGGGTAGTTTGTCAGCTTGTGTTAATGAAACTACGCCACTTAGTGAAACGTCTTTTGAAACTGGGTATGATGTTGAGCAGAAATATGAAAGCTGCTGTTGTACTCTAATTTAAGCTTGAAGTGCAGAAAGGTATACAAATGCTTTCAAGGAATTTTCTTTCTTGTGTTTCTAATCGTATCATAATGAAGATCCCATTTGACGAAGCTTAAGCAAAGTGGCACAAATAGAGGTCTGAATTTAAGAGTGATATAACCCCATGACCCAAGATTATCGACCCACTATTTTTTTGCCTCAAACCGACTTTCCTATGAAGGGAAATTTGCCCGAGCGTGAGCCCGAGCTTTTAAAGCGTTGGGAGGAGATGGATCTTTATGGACTGCTGCAGAAAAAAGCAGAAGGGCGTGATAAATTCATTTTGCATGATGGGCCTCCCTTTGCCAATGGGCATATCCATTTAGGTCACGCCCTGAATAAGATACTGAAAGATATCGTTTTAAAATCCCAATACAAGTTGGGAAAAGCAACCCCTTACATTCCAGGATGGGATTGCCACGGATTGCCGATTGAGGCCAAGATTATTGAAAAACATAGCAAAGAAGGAAAAGACAACGAAGCGCTTTCCCGCGTTCAATTTCGTGATGAATGCCGGGCCTTTGCTCAGGGGTGGATTGATGTTCAGTTGCCTGAATTTAAGCGTCTCGGGGTCATTGCAGATTGGGCCCACCCTTATACCACCATGAGCCATGAGGCGGAGGCAGAAATCATTCGCCTTTTTAGCGTTTTCTTGCTGAACGGCAGTCTTTATCAGGGCATCAAGCCAGTGATGTGGTCTGTTGTTGAGAAAACAGCACTCGCTGAAATGGAAGTGGAATATTTCGATGTGGAATCTCCGTCCATTTTTGTTCGTTTTCCCATTCATAAAACAAATTTGCCTGCATTGAATGGCGCAAGCGCTGTCATTTGGACAACCACGCCTTGGACTTTGCCGGGAAACCGTGCCATTGCCTATGGGGCTGATCTTGAGTATGTGGCCTTAAAAGTTGAGGAAGTTAAGGATACTTCGTTGGCCAAGCCAGGGGAAGTCATTTTGATTGCTAAGGGATTGAGGGAGTCCGTAGAGACGGAAGTTGGCATTGAGAAAAGTACCCTCCTTGGTGAATTTAAAGGATCCGATTTGGAGGGCACCTGTGCCTATCATCCTTTCCATGGAGAAGGATATGACTTTGATGTTCCTCTGCTACCCGGTCTTCACGTCACTCTGGAGGCAGGAACAGGATTGGTGCATACAGCCCCTGGTCATGGTGTGGAAGACTTTGCCTTGGGTCAAGAGTTCGAGTTGGAAGTCCCCGAAACCGTGGCTGAGGATGGTCTTTTTTATGACCATATCCCTCTGTTTACCGGAAAGCATGTGTATAAGGTAGGACCTGAAGTCATTGCTAAATTAGAAGAAAAAGGCAGACTATTACGTCAAGCTAAGCTGAAACATAGTTATCCTCATTCTTGGCGTTCGAAAAAACCGCTGATTTACCGGACAACGCCTCAGTGGTTTATTAGTCTTGATAAAAAAGGTCTCCGAGAAAAAGCCTTGGAAGCCATTAATACGGTAAAATGGATTCCAGAAGCAGGTAAAAAACGTATCCAGGCCATGATCGAAAATCGCCCCGATTGGTGTGTTTCTCGTCAGCGAGCTTGGGGTGTCCCCTTAACATTATTTGTTCATAAGGAAACGGGGGAAGTTCTGCGAGATTACGATGTTGTTGAACGGATCGTTACAGCCGTCAAAGAGGAAGGTTCAAATATATGGTATACGGCTAATCCTTCTCGATTCCTGGGAGAGAAATATAATCCTGATGATTATGAACAAACTCAAGATATCATCGATGTTTGGTTTGATTCTGCCTCCAGTCAAAGCTTTGTTCTTAAACAAAGAGAAGATATGAAATGGCCCGCAGATTTGTATCTTGAAGGATCAGATCAACATCGTGGTTGGTTTCAGTCTTCCCTGATGGTGGGATGTGGCGCTTTTCATGCAGCTCCCTATAAGCAAGTTATGACCCATGGCTTCATCGTGGATGAAGAAGGCAAGAAAATGTCCAAATCCCGCGGGGATGCGGTATCTCCACAAACCATTACAAGTACCATCGGGGCAGATATTTTACGTTTGTGGGTTGTGAATAGCGATTATTATGAAGATTTGCGAGTAGGCGAAGAAATTCTTAAACGCCAACAAGACCTCTATCGGCGTTATCGCAATACATTTCGCTATCTTTTGGGCGCGTTGGCTGGATTTACGGATGAGGAAAAAATTCCCTATTCTGAGATGCCCGAACTTGAAAAATGGATTTTACATCGCCTTTATGAAATTGACCAACTGGCCAGGGAAGCCTCCAAAACCTATAACTTTCAAGGGCTTTACACGGAAATCCATAATTTCTGTGCTGTGGATTTATCCGCTTTTTACTTTGATGTGCGAAAAGATTCTCTTTATTGTGATGATCCAAAGGATCCGAAACGCCGAGCGACTCGCACGGTGATGAATTTCATTTTTGAATGCCTGACGAGCTGGCTCTCGCCGGTTTTATGTTTTACCGCGGAAGAAGCTTGGCTTGCGCGCTATCCAAATCATAAGGGAAGCATTCATGCCGAGCTCTTTCCTTCTCTGTCCTTTGAATGGAATTCTCCCGAGTTGGCTCAAAAATATGAAGGCCTTAGGGATGTACGTAGGGTGATGACCGGTGCCCTTGAAGTGGCTCGTGCCTCAAAGAAGATCGGGTCCAGTCTTCAAGCCCAGGTGGAAGTTTTCTTGAATCCTTCCTATCTGCCTTACCTTGATGGCGTGGATTTGGCCGAACTTTCTATTACATCCAAAGCGGTGGTTGTTGATACCCATACCTTGCCAGAAAATGGCTTTCAGCTAGAGGATGTTCCCAATGTTGTCGTTTTGGTTAATCCTGCCTTTGGCGAGAAATGCGCACGCTGTTGGAAAGTTCTTCCGGAAGTGGGGGAGATAAAAGATTTCTCTGATCTTTGCGGCCGCTGTGCAGAAGTGGTAAAGCCATTATGAAAAATCGGCTTCTTCTCCCTTTTTTTGTCGTAGCAATTGTCGTTTTCTTGGATCAACTCTCAAAGACATGGATATTGTATGAGTTCGAAAACTCTGAAACCATATGGCACGTCCTTTCGTTTTTAGATATTGTTTTGACATGGAATAAAGGCATTGGATTTGGTTTTTTAAAGGCCAATGAGGTTTGGCAGATGGTCATCCTTATTATGATTGCTACTGGTATTTCCGCCGTATTGGGAGTTTGGATTTCAAAAACTACTGATAAATTCCAGATCATTTGTTTAAGTATGATTATTGGTGGAGCTATTGGAAATGTTATAGATCGGTTACGTTTTGGCGCAGTGGTTGATTTTATTTTCGTTCCTGTTTACATTCTCGGCTACAGGTTCCCTGCGTTTAATATTGCTGATAGTGCTATTACCGTAGGCGTTTGTCTTTTACTTATAGAAAGTTATGTGAGGAAAAAAAAGTGATTCATCCTTCTCGATTGATCCTAATTACTTTATTAGCAGGTTGTTGTTTGCTCCAAGCTTGCGGTTCCGTAAAAAAATCCTTGGGTATCGATCGGGACCCTCCTGATGAGTTTGCCGTGACACCTACCATGGAACCTTTAGACATGCCGCCTGACTTTTTTGTTCTTCCCAAACCTGACCCTGGCGCACCCCGTCCTCAAGATATAAGAGCTCTTGAAGAAAAAAGGAATCAAGTGCTTGGAATAAAACAACAAAATCAAATGGCAACTGAGGGAGAACAAAACATTCTTCAACTGGCTGGTGCTGAGCCAGGACAAAAAGAACTTCGTAAAGAAATTGACGCCGAGTCTAGAATAGAGGAAGCAAAAAAGGGGCACTCTGTGTTACAAAGTTTAGGAATTAAGAAGAAACAACTTCCTGGGGAAGTGGTCAATCCTTATGAGGAGGCAGCAAAGCTTCAAGAAAAGGGAATTCCTCAAAATCCGAACATAGTGTCAGAACATAATCCCACACTAGATGCAGGATAAATCATATGTTAAAAAAACTTTTCCTTGCAGTGATCTTTCTGGCAACCTTGTCTCAAACTCATGCAGAACCTCTTATTAAGGCGGAGACCTTTACTTTAAAAAATGGGTTACAGTTCTTTCTTCTTGTAAACAAAAGAGCCCCCATTGTTTTTTACTCCACCTGGTTTAAAGTCGGTTCAGCGGATGAAGTGCCTGGAAAAACTGGTCTTGCTCATTATTTAGAACATCTGATGGAAACAGGACTTCCTGAAGTTCAAATGGGGCAATTTTTGGAGGATTTTCAATCCTCAGGATCTCATAGTAACGCCATTACAACCCGTGATCACACCTATTATTATAAAACTATGATGACGGATCATTTAGAACTTTTGATGCGCTATGAAGCCGGAAGAATGCGTGGCGTTGCTTTTAACCAGACAAAGTTTGATACGGAAAAAAACGTGATCCTTGAAGAACGGCTTATGCGCACGGAAACAAATCCAGATGAGTACTTTAACGAGAAATTCAATAATGTTTTCTTTTCCGTTCATCCTTATAAAAACCCCATCATTGGTTGGGAAAAAGATATTCGCGGACTGACTTTGGATGATGTGAAAGCTTTTCATAAAAAATGGTATCAGCCCAATAATGCTTATATTATTGTGTCAGGGGATTTCGATCCTGCTCAAGTTAAAATCTGGGCTGAAAAGTATTATGGAGACTTGCCCGTCGGTGAAAAAGTGCAGCGCCAAAGGCCTCAAGAGCCCCTTAAAAAGGCTAAGGTCGCTCCTGTCGTGGTTGAACATCCTAAGGTTGCTCAGTTATCTATCAGTGAAATTTATCCCCTTCCTGACCTTAAAAAATCAAATTACCAGGATATGTTGGCTTTAATTCTGTTGGCAGAATTTTTAGAGGGAGATTTTCAGGGAAGCTTATATGAGGTCTTAGTACATCAGAAGAAGTGGGTGTCTTCTTTTGCGAGTTCATCGGCCTTTTTCTCTGAAAGAGATCCCTGGAGCTTTGCTTTTTATGTTAAACCTACACCTGACGCAAAATGGGAAGATATCGAGGCTGCTATTCATCAAAAGCTAAAGCAGATTGCTCAAAAGGGCGTCAAACAGGATGATTTGAAGCGTGCTCGCCATTATGTCTATAACGAGCTTGTGATGTCTCTGGATGATATCTATCAAAAAGCTATTTTATTAGGGGATGTGCTTTCCTCTGATGTGACGTTGGATCAGCTCAATGCTTTGCCAACAGATTTGGAAAAAGTTACATCAAAAGATATTCAGAGGGTTATTAAAACTTATTTGCAGCCTGAAAAAGCTGTTGTTGGTGTGTTAAAGAAGGGGCAGTCTGTAGGCGCATCCAAGGAGAAGGCACAATGAAAAAACTTATTCTTCTCGTCTTTTTCATTACTTCTTTGTTAAAGTCAGCGTCTTTTGCGGATGTACTCCCCATTCAACCTTTCTCAACGCCTTCAGGAATTGATGTTTGGTTGGTGGAAGATCACTCGTCTCCCGTTGTTTCTATGATTGCTAGCTTTCAAAAAAGTGATGTTACCACTCCCTATGCCCCAGTGACAGTTCTCCTTCAAACGGCTTTATTAGCGGGAGCGGGAATATTAAGCCCTCTTGAGATGGATCGTTTTAGGAAGGAAACTCCTGCGGAGTTTTTCTTAAATCTTGGTTTTTCGAATACAAATTTGAATATAAAGACGACACGAGAAAGTCTTAAAACCGTCTTAAGTCTGTGGGTGAAGTTACTTCAGAGCCCTGATTTTACAAAAACAGACTTAGGTTTTGCAAAGTCTCAGGCTCTTGAACTACTCTCCACCTTTGCGGAAGATGATGAGAGAAAAGCCTACCTCAAATTACTTCAGGGCATCTTTCCGCAAGTTGATTTTGGGGCAAACTTTAAAGAGGCAATTGAAAAGATAGGCACTCTTACGGTTGAAGATTTAAATGCAGAAGCGAAGAGTCTTTTTTTAAGCACACGACCAAAAATTGTTGTTGTGGGGAATATTACCCAAAAGGATCTTTCTCAAGTTTTGGAAGAAACGGTGGGGACTCTTCCTCTTCCCGTCAAAACCCCTGCTAAAAGCGAGTTCAAACCACAGTGGGCTGCTAAGGAAGAAGTTATTAAAAAAGTTGTGCCTCAAGCGATGGTTGCCTTTGGTCAGCCAGGCATGTCTCCTCAAAGTAAAGATTATTCTAAATATCTTCTTCTGGAGTATGTTATTCAAGGGCGCCTTTATGATGAGCTTCGCGATAAGCGTGGTCTTATTTATGGTATTCAAGAGTTTTCGATGCATCTTCCACAGACGGATGTTCTCCTGGGTGATTTTTCTTGTGAGTGTGGGAATGCACAGAAAATTGCCAAATTTATCCGCTCCGAATGGGAACGTTTGAAGGACTTTGGAATCACAGAGCGAGAGCTCACCTCTGCAAAGTTAACATTTAAGCGCGCTCAAATTCTGTCGCTGACAAGCACATCGGCTGTTGCCCATGAGTATATCGATTCACTTATTTTTAACTTAGGTCCGCAGGCAGCAAAGAACCAACTTGAAGAAACGGAAAAAGTGACCCTTGAGGAAATGAATAATTTTGTCCAGGACTTTTTAAAGCCAGAGCTTCTCTCGTTTGTGCTTATAGGTCCCGCTGACAAAGAACCACTAAAAAAGGAGTCAAAGGATGCTGACGCAAAACCTTGATGGCTGTCAGTTAAAGGAAAAATTTTCTCTCCGCACGGATGTGCTGGAACGGTTTCGAAAATCTTATAGTGCTGGTGAGTTAGCGCCTCTTGCTTTGGTTGAAAAAACTGATGACATCGCTCTCTATCAACAAGCGATTGACCCTTTCCTTAAGTTTGAAGATGTCTTGATTCTAGGGACAGGGGGGTCGAGCCTTGGTGGCCAATCTCTCTATGCTTTAAGCACCCAAATGAAACCGCGTCTTCACTTTTATGATAATGTTGATCCTCATACCTTTGAGAGGCTTTTTAAAACGCTTAATCCCAAGACAACTGGTCTTATAGCCATTTCAAAATCGGGCTCTACCGTTGAAACTTTAATGCAGCTATTGACCTGTGTTCAGCGTAGGATCGCAGAGCAAGTCCTGGTGGTTACAGAGCCCACGGATAATCTCTTGCGTAAGCTTGCTAATAAGCATGGCTGGCCATGTCTTGATCACCCCATCAATGTAGGGGGGCGTTATTCCTGTTTTTCCGTTGTGGGGCTTATTCCTATGTTTCTTTCAGGGCTTGATCCCTACGCTTACCGCAAAGGAGCAACTTCCGTGCTTCAAGCTCATTTGACGGAGTCAGAGCCCACGGCTTTATTAGGTGCACAAACTGCTTGTGCTCTAAAAGAGGCAGGAAAAACTCTTTCTGTCATGATGCCCTATGCTGATCAATTGCGTTTGTTTGCCCTCTGGTATTGCCAATTGTGGGCAGAAAGTTTGGGCAAAGAAGGGAAGGGGACAACTCCCATTGCAGCATTGGGGACTGTTGATCAACATAGTCAATTGCAACTCTATCTTGCAGGTCCCAAAGATAAATTCTTTACTCTCATTGCTCCGCAGTGGGAGGGGAAAGGGGATAAAATTGAGTCAACCCTGGTTCCTGAATTTACCCATAAAACCATGGGGGATTTATTTTCAGCTGAATTAAAAGCGACCTATGAAACACTCAAGCGGAATTACTGTCCTGTGCGTTTGATTACTTTGGATAAGATCGGAGAGGAATCCTTGGGTGCCCTTATGATGCACTTTATGATTGAAACCATTCTGACTTCCTACCTAGAAGAAGTGAATGCGTTTGATCAGCCAGCCGTTGAAGAAGGTAAGATTCTTGCACGGGAGTATTTGGCTGCATGAAGATTCGCCGGCTGGAGCCCCATCTTATCAATCAAATTGCTGCTGGTGAAGTGGTGGAGAGGCCAGCCTCTGTTGTCAAGGAACTGGTTGAAAATGCCCTTGATGCAGGAGCAACCCAAGTCACGGTTCAGCTGCGAGACGGGGGGAGAAGTCTTATCGGAGTAACGGATAATGGATCCGGTATGGGGCGTGAGGACTTGGAATTGGCCATTGAGCGCCATGCGACCTCAAAGTTGCCCAATAGTGATCTCTTTAACATTCAAACCCTCGGATTTCGTGGTGAAGCGCTGCCCTCAATAGGCTCCGTCAGCCGCCTTCATATTACAAGTTGTCTTCAAGGCACCAGCGATGCGTGGTGTTTGAAAGTAGAAGGGGGAGATAAAAAAACACCCATTCCTGCTTCTCATCCCCAAGGAACTCACATAGAAGTCAAAGATTTGTTTTATGCAACGCCTGCGCGGTTGAAGTTTTTAAAAACACCGCAAACGGAACTTTCCCATGCGGTTGAGCTTTTGAATCGTTTGGCCATGAGCCACCCTTCAGTGGCCTTTAAACTTCTTGCAGATCAGCGGGTTGTCTTTGATTATAAGCCTTGTGCATCCTTAAAAGAGCGGCTTACGCAAGTCATCGGTCAGGAATTTGCCGACAATGCCTTGCCCATTGAGATGAGTCGTGGTGACGTTCATTTAAATGGTTTTATTTCTTTGCCCACCATGAGCCGTGCCAATGGAGCTCACCAATATCTATTTGTGAAGGAACGGCCTGTGAAGGACAAGCTCTTGCAGGGGGCTATTCGAGCCGCTTATCAGGACTTTCTGGCCTCTGATCGCTACCCGCTTTTAGCTCTCTTCCTGGATCTACCCTCGGAAGACGTGGATGTGAATGTTCACCCTGCTAAAACAGAAGTCCGCTTTCGGGACAGTGGCCTTATTCGGGGGACACTTGTTAGTGCACTGAAGCAAACCCTGGCAGAGGCCAGCCACAAAACGGCCACAACTGTTAGCCAACAAGCTGTTTATGCTTTTCGTCCTGAGCCAAGGACTTACCATCAACCTTCTCTTTCAAGTGGATATGTGCCGCAAGCTCCCCGTCCTAGCTATACTCCTCTTCAGGAGGCGCCAGCGCCTATTTTAGAGGAGATGCCCTTAGAAACACCTCCCTTGGGATTTGCAAAAGCCCAGCTTCACGAAACCTATATTGTGGCTCAAACAGAGCAAGGCATGATTCTTGTGGATCAGCATGCCGCCCATGAGCGCTTGGTTTATGAAAGACTTAAGGCAGAAAAAGGTCAGGTGCGCCGTCAACCTTTACTCATTCCAGAAGTCGTCGAGCTGACGGAAGATGAACTCGTATCTTTGAAAGAAGTTCAAGAGGAGCTAGAAAGCTTTGGTTTGGTCATTGAGCCCTTTGGGGAAAAGGCCTTTCTGGTGCGTGAAATTCCTGCTCTTTTAGGAGAGATCAATCTTAAAGGTCTTCTTACAGATCTGGCGGATGAACTTAAAGAGTTGGGCGGCGCTTTAAGTTTGAAGGAGCGTTTAGCAGAAGTCCTCTCCACCTGCGCCTGCCATAACAGCGTGCGTGCTGGGCGCCGGCTTTCCATTGAAGAGATGAATGCCCTTTTGCGTCAAATGGAGCAAACATCCCACTCGGGTCAATGCAACCATGGCCGTCCTACCTATGTTGAACTGAGCCGTGCTGATATGGAAAAGCTCTTCGGACGGCGGTGATATATATTGTATTTGAAGATGCCTTTTTTAATTGCAGTAATGTTGATTGGATCAACTCTATTATTGAATAGATGCTGAGCTCGCCCTTCGGGCTCTTGAGGATGACAGTTTTTCTCTAGTAAAAATAAAACGCTGTCATCCTGAGACCCCGAGTAAAACGAGGGGGACTCAGGATCTCGCGGTAAATCCGTGGGGCGTCAATAAAGAGTAGGGCTTCTAAACCAATTTTGACGTCCCGCTGCTTGACAGCGGGATTCAATTTTCTGTAAGATCTACTGAAGTGTTTGGATATATTTTTTAAATAAGTAAATTGTTTTATTGAATATAATAATAATATTTTAACATAATAAAACAGAACTTAGTGGCACATGTGGGGTATATGCCCTAAAAGAAAGGGTTTGTATGGATGCGTTGTATGTTTATTAAGAAAATTTCCATGTATTTATTAATAGTAACCATGTTTACTAGCTCATTTTCTCTTGCAAATATTGACTCGTACCTTAAAGACTTAGATTTAGAAAGTACAAGAGTTATTCTTCGCGCTTTAAATAATAAATTTAAAGTTGATTGGTCGCTTGTTAAGTCTAATCATCCTAAGCGTCGGGAGGAAACGCAAAAAATCCTCAATTTTCTAACTTTTATTCTAGATGAGAGACTTAAAAAAATAGGAAGTTTATCTGCTGCACAGCGGGAGAAGTTTAGCAACTCTAGATTTAATAAACTCTTAAATGACTGGTATCTTAGAAAAGCAAATACATGTAACGAAACAAAAAAAGGACAATTAAGGGGAGAATGTGAAAACTCATACTCTGGTGATCTGTACACATATCAATGGCTCGGTTCTCTCCCTAATGAAAGTACAGATCCGATTACAGCGGATTTCGTTATGGTTGGAGAAGATTCTTGTGAAGTATATTTTCCACCTAAGCCTCGCCAAGGGCTATTTCCACCTGAGCTTCGAGACGGACCAGAGGATATAATTTCACCGCCACCAGTTACGTCACCAATGCCAGTAATTCGTTCTTCAAGGATGTCTTTAGGATTGTTAAAAGGGCCTTTAAAATCAAAACATGGGCCCTCACCAGTAGTTAATTCTTTACCAGAAGTAGGGAGTTCTTCAATCTCACTGAGAAGACCTTCAGAATTATCAAAAAAGTCTTTAAAGTCAAAACGTAAGCTTTCAAAACCAATAGTTAATTCTTTACCAGAAGTAGGGACTTCTTCAATCTCAGTGAGAAGACCTTCAAAATTATCAAAAAAGTCTTTAAAGTCAACTCGTAGGTCTTCGAAACCAATGGTTAGCTCTTCAACATCAACACATACTGAAGAAGATTCAGAGAAATTGCGGTTACAGCAAGAGGTACAGAATCGAGAAGAGCTGCTCTTAAACTTAGATGAAGAAGGAGCGAAAATAGCTCTTCAAGCCATATTAAATAATTATCTTATCCCTGAAAAATTTAGTTCTAATAATCAAAGTAATAAAAATAGATATCAGCATGTACATAATTATTTAAATTGTATATTGCAAAATAAAATGATAAAAGCAAAATATAAAAAAGATAACCCTTCTCGTACTGATGCAGAAAGCGTCGAATTTGCCAGTTACTGGTATGAGCAGAAACGTCTTGAATATGAAGGTAGATTAGAAATAATCTGGGAACTCTTCAAACAAGTGAACCAGCCTCAGGTGAACTAAAGCTTGAGTGATAACAAGAGAGCTGATAAACAAACAAAAAAGCCAAAGAGGAAATGGAAGATCTCATGAAATTATTTTATGTCACCCTTAACACCGCTGAAGAGGCTAAAAAAATAAGTCTCGATCTTCTTGAACAACGCGTTGCGATTTGTACAAACTGGTTTCCCATTGAATGCGCCTATAGATGGGAGGGGGAAATCAAACAGGAATCTGAATTCGTGATGATTGTTAAAACCCAGGAAGAGAAGAGGAAAGACATTGAAAAAGTGATTTCAAAACATATTGATTATATGAATTGCATCATGGAATTGAATGTTCACTCTGTTAATGAAAAGTATTTAAATTGGCTCAATGCTGAAATTCCCGTTAAACAATGCTGCTAAATAATATAAGACTATAAAATAAATAAGGAACCAATTGCAAAATTCCAGTGTTTGTTATCTCCGCGAAGGTGGGGATTCTAAAGATTACAGAAAGTAAAAAACGTCCGATACTAAGCTACTTTGCTTTTCGGATTGACAAAATAAAGGCAGGAGATATAAATAGAATTGATTTAAGTAAAATTGAGATTATTAAGTGTTAAATTAGTGTGTAACCAATATTAGGAGTTTAGTAAATGTTCAAAAAAAATTTATATTCTTTCTGCGCCCTTATTGCCTTGTCATGCAGCGCTTATGCGATGCTAGAAGATGTGTCTTCTTTAGGAGAGGGAAAAGGCGATCGGAACGCTCTTAGAGCTCCTACGGCTTCATTGAGTATCGATGGTCAAGAGCCATCAGAAGCAAGTTCATCCTCTCCAGCAAGTTCAGTGTCAAGTTCACTGTTTCCTAATGATGATGCAAAGCAACTTTCTGCTGAACTTGAAAGACTTAGGACTGAATCCGAAGAGTGTGGAAGATTGTATGCGCAACTGCATCTAAAGCACATTGCGCAAGATCGAGAGCTTGCCGTTAAGAAAGATGAAGCGAAGCAACTTGCCGCTGAACTTGAAAAACTTAGGACTGAATCCGAAGAGTGTGGAAGATTGTATGCGCAACTGCATCTAAAGCACATTGCGCAAGATCGAGAGC
>JAIESK010000110.1 GCA_019746105.1 Alphaproteobacteria bacterium | reverse complement strand
TTAAAAATCTTATTTGAGAAAAGCTGAACCTATGGTTCAATAGCTTCAAAATAAGGTTCACATATTAACAAATTTAGGAAAGGTGGGAGCTGAATGAATGCACCCCTCATGCCAAAAGCAACAGCGGTTTGGCTTATAGATAATACGACCCTAACTTTTGAGCAAATTGCTGATTTTTGCCATTTGCACACTTTAGAAGTTCAAGCTATCGCCGATGGAGAAATCATCGTTGGCATGGTGGGGCATGATCCCGTAAGTTCTGGGCAGTTGACCTTGGATGAAATTGAAAGGTGCCAGGCGAATCCGCATGCTCGTCTTCATATGTCATCGAATGTACATGCAGTGAAAACGAAAAAGGGTGCTAAATATACGCCTGTAGCCTTGCGCCAAGTCAAACCAAATGGTATCGCCTGGCTTTTAAGAGAAATTCCTACTATTACTGATGGAGATATCATTCGTCTCTTAGGAACAACTCGGGCCACGATTCAAGCTATTCGTACAAAAACTCATCGAATGATGAGTGAAATCAAGCCTGAAAGTCCAGCTCATTTAGGGCTCTGCACCACCGATGAGCTTAATAAACTCTTTAAAAAATATGCTCTATGACCATTGAGCCTATTTTAAAGATCCTGCTTGTAATTGTTTTGATAGCAACGGTAGGAGCTTTAATTGCTGGGCTTTTTCAAATGTTCAAGGAGGGAAAGAAGGCTTCCGAGAAAAGTAATAAAATGATGCGATTGCGCATTTTTTTTCAAGCGTTGGCTATTTTAATTTTTTCAATTCTTCTTTTTTTAAAGGCCCATTGAATGGTTCAACTCACACGCATTTATACCAGGGGAGGTGATAAGGGAAAGACATCTCTTGGATCTGGAAAACGGGTGTCAAAAGCTTCTCTCCATATGGCAGCAGTTGGGGATGTGGATGAGGCAAATTCAGTTATAGGCATTGCACGTCTTTATGCTGCAGATGAAGTTGATTCTCTCCTCTTTCATATACAAAATGATCTTTTTGATGTGGGGGCAGATCTTTGTTTGCCCATAATTGAGGATACTAAGGAAGCTCTACGCCTTTCCTCTTCTCAAGTCACCTATTTAGAGGAACAACTTGATTTTTATAATAAAACACTGGCTCCTCTTACTTCTTTTGTTTTACCAGGAGGCTCTCCCCTCTCAGCAACTCTTCATCAAGCCCGAACTGTTGTGAGGCGGGCGGAAAGATCGGTGTGCGCCCTTCATGAGAGCGAAAAAATTAATGAAATCCTGATCCATTATGTCAATCGCCTCTCCGATTTGCTTTTTGTCTTGGCCCGTTATGATAATCACTTAAAAAGTGGGGATATTTTATGGGTTCCAGGGGCAAATCGTTAACAAAATTTTATTTTATGTATATATGTTGAAAATTATAAAAACTACTCATATATACTGTGCATCGATGTTGAGATAAAAAACTACACATAGCGATAGTTTTTTAAATCAACTTGAAATTTTGGTGTTAATTTTTAGTGGTGGTACAATGAATGTGATTAATCAAAAAACTCTTTTTTTATGTGTTCTTATGACCTCCAGCATGATTAGAGGTGCTTTTGCCACGGAGGTCGATAATGACAAAATTGAAAATGTTCCTGTTAAGGTGTTAAAACGCAATAATGAGGATCAATCTCATGATGCAAAAAGAATAAAACTTGAAGAGAATGAAAGAAATGAGGAAGAATTTCTGAGACTCATAAAGGAATATAAAGAGACTCATCCGTTAGAACTTGCGTCTGTTTTCCAAAATGTCAACCGTTTTTCTAAGTGCATTGGTATAAGTGATGATTTAAAAGCAAAAAGCTTAATCCTAAAAACTGAAATGATGTCCAAAGGTGATGGGACGATGCAAGATTTGGAGGGAGCTTCACGTATTCTTTCCAACGCTAAAAAAAGTCATGAGTGGGTCTTTGACTCTTTTGACAAAGAAATATTTAAAGATTGTTTAAATCAAATGAAAGCTGGTATAGAGACAAAAAAATCAAAGATATTACAACAATTTAATTATTTTAGTCTCGTGGAAACTCCAAATGTTCCTGCTGAACAACCAGTCCTGAGGAGCCGCGATAATTATGATTCAAATATCTATGATACGTCTGATGAGGATTAAGGGTAATAATCTTTTCTTAATAGTGATCACTATTAAGAAAAGTTAGATCCTTATCTTTTCTTAGTCAAGTTTCAAAAGAAAAGATAGGTTTAGCCGCATTCACAGTTTTGTTCTTTTGTGTTAGAAAGTTCATATAAGAAAAACCAGGGAACTTTAAAATCGATGAAGGTCTTAGTCGCAGTAAAGCGCGTGATTGATTATAGCGTTAAAGTGCGCCTTAAACGTGATGGAAGCGGCGTTGACTTTTCCGGTGTGAAAATGTCTTTAAATCCCTTCGATGAAATTGCGGTGGAAGAAGCGGTGCGCCTCAAAGAAAAGGGGGTGGCTTCTGAAGTAATTGTTGTCTCTATTGGAGAAAAGGCTTGCCAAGAGTCTCTTCGCACAGCGCTGGCTTTGGGAGCAGATAGGGCAATCCATGTGGAAACACCTTTAGAAACTCAACCCCTCGGCGTTGCAAAAACTTTAAAAAAACTTATTGAGCGAGAAAATCCACAGCTTGTGATTTTAGGAAAACAAGCCATTGATGATGATTGTAATCAAACGGGGCAAATGCTGGCGGCTCTTCTGAAGTGGCCTCAAGGAACCTTCGTCTCTAAGCTGGATGTAGGTAAGGAAAAATTGCAAGTGGTCAGGGAAGTTGATGGGGGCCTTGAAACCTTGGAGATGCCTTTGCCTGCAGTAATAACAACCGATTTGCGTTTAAATGAGCCGCGGTATGCAACGCTTCCCAATATTATGAAAGCTAAACAAAAGCCTCTCGAAGAAATTTCTGCGGAGAGTTTAGGAGTTGATTTGACGCCTCATTTGGTAACCCTTTCCGTTGAAGAGCCTCCTAAACGAAAGGCTGGCATTAAGATTGAAAGCATTAATGTCCTTTTGGAAAAACTTCAGAAGGAGGCAAAAGTACTCTGATGACCCTTCTTCTTATTGCGGAGCATGATCAAAATGAATTGACGGCAGGTACCTTAGCGACTCTCACAGCAGCTCAACAACTCTCTTCTGAAGTTCATCTTGTTTTGTTCGGAGAGAATCTTGAAAAAGTGGCGAACAGTGCTTCTTTCTATGAAGGTCTTCAAAAGATTTTAGTGGTGCAAGATAAATCTTGTTCCTATCCGATTGCTGAGGTTGTAACGCCAACCCTTTTGAATTTGGCCCAAGACTATGACTTTATCCTGGCCCCAGCATCGACCTTTGGAAAAAATGTGTTACCCCGTCTTGCCGCTTTATTGGATGTGGCCCAAATTTCTGATGTGATTGAGATTCAGAGTCAAGATACCTTTAAAAGACCTATTTATGCAGGCAATGCTATTGCAACTCTTAAATCAAACGATGGGAAAAAACTGCTGACCATTCGTCCAACGGCCTTTGAAAAAGCAAACCCTTCAGCCTCCAAAGCACCTATCGAGAGCTATCCTTTTGCTCTTCCTTCGGGGCAGGTTGCGACATTTGTAAAAATGGAAGAAAGTCGCTCTGAACGTCCTGAGCTTACCGCTGCCTCTATCGTCGTCGCAGGAGGGAGAGGTTTTCAGAACAAGGAAAACTTTGCGCTTCTTGAAGACCTTGCTGACACCTTAGGCGCGGCCATTGGAGCCTCACGGGCGGCTGTGGATGCGGGTTTTGTACCCAATGATTATCAAGTGGGGCAAACGGGGAAAGTAGTTGCTCCTGATCTTTATATCGCCATTGGCATTTCAGGGGCCATTCAACACCTTGCCGGGATGAAAGATAGCAAAGTTATCGTTGCCATTAATAAAGATCCTGAGGCGCCTATTTTTCAAGTCGCGGATTATGGGCTTGTGGGAGATCTTTTTGTTTTATTGCCTGAATTAATAACAAAAATCAAAGAAATCTTGAGAAATAAGACCGTGCGCGATACAGTCAAAAAATAACCTTTAATAAAGAGGATATTTAAATAAGTGATTGAAAACATAGGAATTGTTGGGGCAGGGCAAATGGGGAGCGGGATTGCTCATGTGTGTCTGCTCGCAGGATATCAGGTGCTTTTGAGTGATATTTCAAAAGACGCCCTTAAGAAGGGGGCTCAGAGTATTGATCGCAATATGGAACGACAGGTGGCCCGTAATAAGCTGACTCTTAAGGAGAAGGAAGAAGCTCTTGCCCGTTTGAAAACGGTCATTAGCGAGGAAGAATTTAAAAAGTGTGATTTGGTCATAGAGGCGGTCACTGAAGATGAAGAGATTAAAAAAGACATATTTAAAAAACTTTGTCCCCATTTGTCTGCGCGCTGCTTGCTGGCAACCAATACCTCCTCTATTTCAGTTACAGCTTTAGCAAGAAGTACTGATCGACCGGAGAAGTTTATGGGCATGCACTTTATGAATCCGGTTCCTGTTATGCAGTTGGTGGAGTTGATTCGTGGTATTGCTACCTCTAATGGGACATTTAATGCCGTGCAAGAAGTGGTAAAACGTCTTGGCAAACAAGCGGCGATTTCCGAAGACTACCCTGGTTTTATTGTTAATCGCATTCTGATGCCCATGATAAATGAAGCGATCTATGCGGTATTTGAAGGGGTGGGCACCATGGAAGCCATTGACAAGGGCATGCGTTTGGGAGCAAATCATCCCATGGGCCCCTTGGAACTTGCAGATCTAATTGGCCTGGATACTTGTGCTTCCATCATGAATGTCCTTTATGAAGGACGGGGAGAGAGTAAGTATAAGCCATGTCCTCTCTTAACAAAGTATGTGGAGGCCGGTTGGCTGGGGCGCAAAACCCAGCGAGGATTTTATGATTATACGGGTGAACAGCCCGTCCCAACCCGATAGGAGAGGTAATGACAACCCTTGAAACCATGAGCTTTGAACAGGCCTTGCAAGAATTGGAAACCATTGTGCGCCGTCTTGAAGAAGGGAAGACAAACCTTGATGAGGCAATTAGTGCCTATGAAAGAGGCGCTGCTTTAAGAGCCCATTGCGAGAAAAAGTTAAAAGATGCTCGCCTTCGCGTTGAACAAATTGTGGTAAAGTCCGATGGTACAATTGAAACGAAACTTACATCCTTTGAGGAATGATTTCTTTGAGCAACAGCTGAAATCGGTTTCAGCCGAACTTGAAGGTGTTCTCATTGATGTTTTGCCTCCGCCTAACACCCGTCTTCACGAAGCCATAGGTTATAGCGTTTTGGGGAGTGGGAAACGCTTACGCGCATTCTTAATGCTAGCTGCTGCAGACCTTTTTTCTGTCCCTTCTGAAATAGCCTTACGTGTTGCAGCAGCGATTGAATTCATTCATGCCTATTCGTTGGTCCATGACGATCTCCCTGCTATGGATAATGCCGCTATGCGTAGGAATAAGCCAAGTTGTCATAAAGCTTATGGGGAGGCGACAGCTATCCTTGTGGGAGATTCCCTGATTCCTCTCGCATTTCAAACTCTGTCTTCTCTTAATGTTCCAAAGGACATTCAGGGTGAGCTTATTCACGAGCTCTCCCGGGTTATTGGCTCGGAGGGGCTTGTCGCAGGCCAAATGATGGATTTGAATCAAGAAGGGCCGATAGTGACTGAAGAAGACTTGTTGACCCTTCAACGGCTCAAAACCGGCGTTTTGTTTGGTTTTGCAACGGAAGCTGGTGCTATTTTAGGAAATGCCAGCCCCAGCGAGCGGAAGGTGCTCAAGAATTTTGGACTTCTTTTTGGAAGGATGTTCCAAATGGTGGACGATTGGCTTGATGGCTGCGAGGATGAAAACGTCACGGGTAAGCCGTCCCATCAGGATAAGGATAAGCTGACCTTCCTCACTCTTTTAGGGCCCAAAGGACTCCGCAAAAAAGTGGAAGAAACTTTAAAAGAGGTTCTTGAGATCCTCTCCCCCTTTGGAGAAAAAGCAGCTCCTTTGAAAGAAGCCGCCCAGTATGCGTGTCAGTGGGTAAAATAAACAACTCATATAACATCCCCTTTCAAGGCCACCTCTGTTTCACCCTACCCTCTCCACCGTCATTGCGAACCCGCCGGAGCCCTAGGAAGAGAGCTTATGAAGGATCCTATGTTCGACCCTCATTATGAAATTACGGCACGTATATCAAAGGCATTGATGACCATTGAAAGCTGCCGTACGTCCATTGACGGGCTTCCCTTAACTACGGATGTCCTTATTTCTTTACGTGAAAGCGCCAAGCTTGCTGCTACTCATTATTCGACCTTTATTGAAGGAAACAGGCTTACAGCCGAACAAGTAGGTGAGGTTATTGTTGCCAATTGTCATTTTCCTGGCAAGAGGCGTGACGAATCAGAAGTTCGTAACTATTATCTCGCTCTCACTGAGATAGAAACCATAGCCAACTTAACCTCTGTCGTTTCTGAAAAACACATCCAGATGATACATTCTCTTGTTGAAACGGGACGCAAAAAGCTTTCACCTTACAGAGATGGTCAAAATGTTATCAGAGAAGGGGTTAAGGGAAGAATTGTTTATATGCCTCCCGAAGCAAAGGATGTCTCTGCTCTGATGAAAGACCTCGTTGACTGGATCAGGTCTTCGATTGAGGAGGGTGAAATTCCCATCCTCATTATTGCCGCGCTAACACATTATCAGTTTGTGACAATTCATCCCTATTTTGATGGAAATGGTCGAACAGCACGACTTCTAACAACGCTTATTTTACATATGAATGGCTATGCCTTGAAAGGGATCTATGCCCTGGAAGAATACTATGCCGTTAACCTTCCTGCTTATTATGATGCGCTTACTGTCGGTGATACACACAATACCTATTTTGGGAGAGTTGAAGCCAATGTTACAGCGTTTGTGGATTATTTCTGTATGGGGATGGCAGTCGCGTTTACTAAGGTAAAAGAACAAGCTGAGAAAGCTCAAGGCGCGGGGTAGATAGACCAATCTAAAGCACTCCGGAGGCTGGCTCCAAGAAAAAGACAAGCTTTTTCCTTATTTAAAAATCAATTTGAAGTGAGTGCTGGAGATATCGCTCACCTCTTTAATTTATCCCCAAGGAAGGCGCAGTATCTTTGCCAGCAATGGGTTAAGGATAAATTCTTAATCATGAGCAATCCATCAAAGAAAAAACGATTATATAGGTTGTCTGACGATTATGAGGCCTTAATTGATAAGGGGTGAAATTGGATGTGAAGGGATAAATAAATTTCTATTGACCCGCCCATAATCTCTAGGCAAAGTGCAGATTACTTTAAATGACATGTATATAGTGCAATGCTGCGTTTTTTAAGCTGGGCTTTTACTTTAATTTTTATCCTTGCTGTAACAGGAGCATTAGGGGCGCTTTCTATTCTTTATTATTTTGGGCGCGGTCTGCCTGATTATGAACAATTAGCCCAATACGAACCTCCCGTTGTTAGCCGTTTTTATGCCAGCGATGGCCGACTTTTTGCTGAGTATGCCACTCAAAAGCGCGTGTTTGTTCCCATTGAAGCCATTCCAAAGCGTGTTATTCAAACTTTTTTGGCTGCTGAAGATAAAAACTTTTTTGAACATTCCGGGCTGGATTTTTTTGGAATCATGCGTGCTGCCATTATTAATTTAAGTCACATAGGAACAAAGAAACGGCCCAAGGGCGCCTCAACTATCACTCAGCAAGTTGCTAAAAATTTACTTTTGTCGAGCATATCTACGGAAGCATCTTATGAGCGGAAGATAAAAGAAGCGATTCTTGCGTTCCGTATTGAAACAGCTTTGAGCAAAAACCGCATTCTTGAAATTTATTTGAATGAAATTTTTCTAGGGTCTGGCTCCTATGGTGTTGCAGCAGCGGCCTTGAACTATTTCAATAAATCCTTGGATGAACTGAGCATTGCTGAAGCCGCCTTTTTGGCAGCTCTTCCCAAGGCTCCTAGTAAATATAATCCTAAGACCAATTATGAAGCTGCTAAAGCCCGTAGGGATTGGGTTATTACACGGATGTATGAAGAGCGCGTGATCACACGAGAGGAAGCCTTAGAAGCTAAAGGTACACCTATTGAGCTTAAAAAGAGAGATCCCGCTCGCGTCATCAAAGCTGATTTTTTTGCTGAAGAAGTGCGTCGTCAGCTGATTGCTAAGTATGGTGAATCAACCCTTTATCAGGGTGGTCTTACGATTCGGACGACCGTTGATCCCCGTCTTCAAAAAATTGCGGATTGGACCTTGCGAAAAGGCATAATAACCTATGATCGGCGCCATGGATGGCGGGGCCCCTATCTCCATATTGAGGGGAGTGATATTACCAAAGAAACTTGGCTTGAAAAACTCAATGAAATTCCAACACCTCCTGGTGTGAGACCGTGGGAGTTGGCTCTTGTATTAAAAGTAACCGATAAGGCGGCTATTATTGGCCTGAAATCAGGAGAAGAGGGGACCATTCCTCTTTCTGAGCTTTCCTGGGCGAGGCAGCATGTGCCTCTTACGACAGAAGCAGCGCGCGCATCTGAAGTTTTTGTCGGCCCCCCCATTAGCCATCCAAAAGAAGTCCTTAGTGAAGGAGATGTCATTTTGGTGGAAGCTGTGGCTGATAAAAAGAATGTTTATAGTCTCCAGCAAATTCCTGCCGTGAGTGGCGCCTTTATCGTGATGGATCCCCACACAGGGCGTATTTTGGCTATGTCGGGAGGTTTTAGTTTTGAAGCCAGTCAATTTAACCGTGTCTCTCAAGCGTTGCGGCAGCCCGGCTCCTCTATAAAGCCGTTTGTCTATTTAGCAGCGATGGAGAGAGGATTTTCGCCTGCGACAATTGTATCTGACTCTCCTATTTCTATTGCCATGGGCTATGGCCTGGGGATTTATGCTCCTAAAAACGTGACTTCCAATCATTATGGACGGGTTCCCTTGCGCATTGGTCTTCAAAAATCATTAAATATGATGACGATTCGCTTGGTCCATGAATATGTGGGTATGAAACCGGTTGCCAAGATGATAGAAAAATTTGGGATCATAGATCATGTGCCCATGCAGTTGGCCATGGCTTTAGGGGCGGGAGAGACGACGCTTACACGGATGGCCACAACTTATTCTATGCTGGCCAATGGAGGAAAACGCCTTACTCCGACTTTAATTGATCGAATTCAAGATCGTTATGGAAAGACCATTTTTACGGCTGATGCCCGCACTTGCCAGAATTGTAAAGATATTCTTTGGAAAAACCAACAACCTCCTTTTATTATTGACCACCGAGAGCAATTGGCTGATCCACGTAGTATTTATCAAATTACTTCTATGTTGGAAGGGGCAGTTAGAGCTGGATCCGCACGACGAGCCCAGATTTTGAAAAGAATCTTGGCAGCAAAAACTGGAACTACTAATGAAGAAAAAGATGCTTGGACTTTTGCTTATACCCCTGATCTTGTGGTGGGAACTTATATTGGTTTTGATAGTCCCCGTCCTCTAGGACATATGGAGGGAGGGTCTCGCGTGGCTCTGCCGTTGATTATTGATTTCTTGGAGAAGGCTCTTGAAGGTGTACCTAATAAACCGTTTAAAATGCCTCCAGGGATGAAACTTGTCCGGATGCAAGAAATGACTGGTCGGCCTGCTCAGGGTGGAGGTGCTGGTATCATTTATGAAGCTTTGAAAGATAAACAAGGTCTTGTAGTTCCCTCATCCTATTCTGAGGAAAGATATGAACCTCAAGGATCCAGTGGGGGAGCTCTTTCTGAACCTTCTCCTTTCCATCGACCTTATGAAGGTATACCACTTCAAGAAATACGTACTCAAGAACCTTCCTCTGTAACGGGTACAGGTGGGTTATATTAAATTAAAGTCAAAAGGACGCTTATGTATACGAAGACAACTCATCACATCTGTATCACCGTTGAGCCTGTTTTCTTGGAAGATCAATCCTTACCCTTTGATAACCATTATGTGTGGGCTTATCAAATTTGGATTGAGAACCAAGGGGCAGAGACAGTTCAACTTTTAGCCCGTACCTGGTGGATTACGGATGGGAAAGGTGTCACAACTGAAGTCAAAGGCGAAGGAGTTGTGGGAGAAAAACCTTGGATTACTCCAGGGACAACCTATCATTATACAAGTGGCGTTCCCTTAACAACGCCTTCTGGTATGATGGAGGGGGTCTATCATATGGAAACAAAGTCAGGAAAAGACATTGATATTTTTATTCCTGCTTTTTCTTTAGACAGTCCTTATGAAAGCGCGGCTCTTCATTAAGTGGATTCACTGTTTTGAATTTTTTCATCCTTCTGGCATACTAAGAAAAGGGAGGAAAGATCATGGACCCACAGGAAATTTTACAACGTTTTAAACTGTATTCAGATAGTGGTTCCCTTCGGGTTATCTCGCCAATCGATGGGCGTGAGCTTAGCCGTGTTCAAGAAACCTCCTCTCAAGAGTTGGCACAGATCATTGAAAAAGCGGATAGTGCCTTTAAAAAATGGCGTCTTGTCCCCGCCCCTAAACGAGGAGAGCTGATCCGTCTTTTTGGAGAAGAACTCAGGGCTCATAAGGAAGAGCTTGGCGCGCTTGTGACTCTAGAGTGCGGGAAAATTCTCCAGGAAGGCTTAGGGGAAGTTCAAGAGATGATTGATATCTGTGACTTTGCTGTGGGTCTTTCCCGTCAGCTTTATGGATTGACCATTGCTTCCGAAAGACCTGGTCACCGCATGATGGAGACATGGCATCCTCTGGGGCCAGTCCTTGTGATTTCGCCTTTTAACTTTCCCGTGGCCGTCTGGTGTTGGAACTTTGCTCTCGCTATCGTGTGTGGTAATTCTGTGATTTGGAAACCCTCGGAAAAGACACCAATGACTGCCCTTGCGACTTTAGGTTTATTTGAAAGAGCTTTGAAAAAGTTTAATGCCTCTCTTGATCTTCTCCTCTTAGTTGTTGGGGGTAGTGATTTGGGAAAGACACTTGTTGAAAATTCAAAAATTTCCCTTGTTTCAGCGACGGGGGGTGTCCCTATGGGGAAGGCGGTTGCGCAAAGTGTTGCAGCCCGCTTGGGGAGATCTCTCCTTGAGCTCAGTGGTAATAATGCTATGATTCTTACCCCATCAGCTGATCTAGAACTCGCCATTCGGGCGATTGCATTCTCGGCTCTTGGAACGGCAGGGCAAAGATGTACCACCTTACGGCGTCTCATCGTTCATCAATCCCTTTATGATCAGGTGTTCGAGAGGCTCTCACAAATTTATAAGCATGTTCCCGTAGGGAATCCCTTAGAAGCAAAAATCCTTATGGGACCTCTTATTGATCAGCGGAGTTTTGATGAGATGCAATCAGCCTTGAAAGAAGCGCGTTCTCAAGGTGGCCAGGTCCAAGGAGGAGAGAGAATCTTAGAAGAGAAATATCCAAAGGCCTATTATGTGCGACCGGCTCTTGTGGTAATGAAGATGCAAACAGAAGTTGTGCGTAAAGAAACTTTTGCGCCTATCCTCTATGTTATTCCTTACGAGGATTTTGAAGAGGCCTTAAAAATGCAAAATGATGTTGCCCAAGGCCTTTCTTCTTGTATTTTTACCAATGATATCCGTGAGGCAGAGACGTTCCTTTCAGCCCGCGGCAGTGATTGTGGTATTGCCAATGTGAATATAGGCCCCAGTGGCGCTGAAATTGGAGCGGCATTCGGGGGAGAGAAGGAAACGGGCGGTGGCCGCGAATCAGGCAGTGATGCTTGGAAAAATTATATGCGGCGGGCTACTAATACCATCAACTACTCCAAAGAGCTTCCTCTGGCCCAAGGCATTCACTTTGAGATGGGGGAGCGATGAATCACTTTCAGTGGGATGATCCTTTTCTTTTTGAAACACAGCTGAATGAGGAAGAAAAGCTCATTCGGGAGACAGCACACCGCTATGCACAAGACAAGTTAATGCCGCGCATTTTGGAGGCCAACCGCCATGAGACCTATGACCTGGCTATTTTTAAAGAGTTGGGAGCTCTTGGCTTTTTAGGAATGACAATTCAGGGTTATGGTTGTGCAGGAAGTTCATACACAGCCTATGGCCTTGTGGCGCGCGAGCTAGAGCGCGTTGATTCCAGCTACCGGTCCCTTCTCAGCGTGCAATCCTCCCTTGCCATGAATGCCATTTTTCAATTGGGAGATGAGGCTCAAAAACAAAAATACATCCCGCGCCTTGCCAAAGGAGAATGGATTGGCTGCTTTGGCCTTACCGAACCTAACCATGGCTCTGACCCAGCAGGTATGGAAACCCATGCCAAAGCTAAGGGAGAGGGGTGGATCCTGAATGGGACGAAGACTTGGATCACCCATAGTCCTATCGCAGACGTTTTTATTGTATGGGCTAAAGAAGGGGCCGAGATTAAGGCTTTTATCCTTGAAAAGGGAATGGAAGGACTCGCAGCGCCCAAGATCGAGGGTAAGTTCAGCCTTAGAGCTTCTCCTACAGGGGAGATTGTTATGAACGATGTCTTCGTGCCTCAAGAAAACCTCTTGCCAAAGGCGCTTGGGTTAAAGGCAGCCATGAGTTGCCTTAATAATGCCCGTTATGGCATTGCTTGGGGAGCTCTTGGGGCGGCTGAGTTCTGTTGGCATCTTGCGCGAAGTTATGTTGTAGAGCGGCAGCAATTTGGCAAGCCTCTTGCCGCCAACCAATTAATCCAAGCCAAGCTTGTAGATATGCAAACAGATATTGCTCTGGGGTTACAGGGTGTATTGCGCATGGGGCGTCTCAAGGATGAAGAGCACTGTCCCCCTGAATTGATTTCTCTTTTAAAGCGCAATAATGCGCAATTAGCCCTTGATATCGCTCGTAAAGCCCGGGATATGCTGGGCGCTAACGGGGTAAGTGATGAATATGGCGTCATTCGTCATGTCATGAATCTTGAATCCGTCAACACTTACGAAGGCACTCATGATATCCATACCTTGATTCTCGGCAGAGCCCAAACGGGTATGAGTGCTTTTTAAATCCTTTGAGAGATAGTTTAAACGTAAGGTTTCTCGAAGTCTATCCTGCATTTAAAATTCAGAATAAAGGCAAAGTTATTTATGTCTAACATCAAAGTTCTGATAGATGTTCCACTTGTACAGCGCTTGATTTCAATGCAATTTCCGCAATGGGCTGATCTTCCCATAAAACCTGTTGCTGTTGGAGGGTGGGCTTACAGACACAAACGCCGTCGAAATAGCACAAAGTTGGCGTACACTTGAAGAAGTGTTTGCTGATTACAAAGTGCGACCTTGATTTTTTCTAAAACCAAACTTATCTTTATAAGAAACACTCACTATAGGTTTGAACGTATCATGAAAATTATCTCTCGATAGCCCTATCAAAAGGGCAACAGCTCTAAACCTGATTACGGTTTGAAGTCCCTTTTAAAGCCCTAAATTTCGAGAGATTGTCCATGAGTCATAAACCTATTTTCTTCCACAATGTTGGATTATCCTTTCCTCAAAAAGTTTGCTTTGAAGGATTCACCACCCAATTACAATGCGGCAGTCGTATTGCTATCATCGGTCAAAATGGTAGCGGTAAGTCAACTTTGCTTAAAATGTTGCAAGGTCTTATCGAGCCTAGTCAAGGAGAGATACGCCTACCAAGTGATATTGTCTTTGGCTACGTCCCGCAAGTGATTGAAGAGTTTGCTTCCTTGAGTGGTGGCCAGCGGCTGAATGAATCCCTAACACGTGCCCTTGCTCTTGACCCGCAGATGTTACTTCTTGATGAGCCTACCAATCACCTAGACTTAAGAAATCGCCGTTCATTAATGCGTCTTTTGCGGAGCTATACGGGCACACTCATAATTGTATCTCATGATGTAGAATTGCTCCGCATGTGTGTGGATACGCTGTGGCATATTGAGAGCGAGAAAATTCATGTTTTTACAGGAAAATATGATGATTACATGAGGGAGCGTAGAATGAAGCGGGCCTCCATTGAGCAAGATCTCTCCCGCCTTGATCATCAGAAAAAGGAGACGCACCAAGAATTGATGAAAGAACAAATGCGTGCTGCTAAAAGTCGCATGCAAGGAGAGAAACATATTAAGCAAAGAAAATGGCCAACGATAGTCTCCGATGAGAAAGCACGGCGTGCTGTGGAAACCACAGGCCGCAAGAAGGCGGCGATTGATTCTAAAAAACAAGATCTGATTGAGAGGTTATCAGAGATTCGTTTGCCTGAAATTTTAAAGCCGAAATTTTCTCTCACGGCATCTGATATTCGTTCGAAAAACCTTATTTTTGTACAAGATGGCACTTGTAGCTATGGTACTCCCCTTCTTCAAGAGATTCAGTTGTCTGTTGGATCTCAGGAACGATTGGCTCTTAGAGGTGATAATGGTTCTGGCAAAACCACGTTTGTGAAAGCTATTTTGGGTGATCAAACAGTTGAGAAGTCTGGCGAATGGCGCGTTCCACCCAGGGAAGACATTGGCTATTTGGATCAGCACTATAGCACACTGGATTCTCAAAGAACGGTCTTGGAGACAATCCACGACTTAAATCCGATCTGGTCTCATGGGGATATTAGGCAACATCTCAATGACTTTTTATTTCGTAAAAATGAGGAAGTAAATGCCCTTGTCAGTACCCTCTCCGGCGGAGAGAAGGCGCGCCTCTCTCTGGCACAAATTGCAGCCAAAACGCCGAAATTGTTAATTTTGGATGAAATCACTAATAACTTGGACCTTGAAACGCGAGATCACGTGATCCAAGTCTTAAAAGAATTTCCTGGAGCCATGATTATTATCTCTCATGATGAAGATTTTTTGAAGTCCATTCACGTCAGTGCATTTTATGGTATAGAGAATAAAACTTTGAAAATGAGATTAGCGTAATGATAAGCCATAAAAATAACATTCACGTCCTTTCTCGGGCAGTTGTTTTGGACCAAGAGCATATTTTGCTTTGCAAAACCTGTGACCTTCCTATGAGTTTCTATTTTCTTCCCGGAGGCCATATTGAACATGGAGAAAGTGCTGAAATGGCAGTGCTTCGAGAACTTCTTGAAGAAAGTGGAACTCAATGCAGGATTAAAAGATTTCTGGGGTGCCTTGAATATAGTTTTGAACCCGGCCATAGTAGCATATGCCATAATCATGAATACAATTTCTTTTTTGAGGCTGAATCGGATCTTTTAAAAGTTCAAATCCCCTTAGCTCGTTTGGAAGATCATATTGAGCTTATATGGATTCCCCTTCATAAAATCGATTCTATTGACTTTCGTCCGGAACCTTTAAAAACGCTTCTTCCAGAGTGGTTAAAATCGCCTGAAAACAATACATTTCAGAGTATGATGGGAGATTAAGAGTGCACACCATTCAGATCTTAGGAAGAAAACAATAATGCCAGATTCTGATAAAATTCTGATAGATGCCTCACTCGTACGTCGGTTGATTGCCAAGCAATTTCCGCAATGGGTGGATCTTCCCATAAAACCTGTTGCTGTTGGAGGATGGGATAACAGAACGTTTCACCTTGGCGACCAGATGTTTGTTCGCATGCCAAGTGCTGAAGAGTACGCAATGAAAGTGTAAAAGGAACAATTGTGGCTGCCGAGGTTAGCTCCTTTGCTGCCGCTTTCTATTCCGACACCTTTGGCTATGGGAGAACCGGGAGAGGGGTATCCCTGGCGATGGTCTATTTATCGTTGGATTGAGGGCGAAACTGCTGCGTTTACTCACATAGCTGATCTGAATGATTTCGCAATTCATCTTGCAAAATTTCTCATTGCTTTACAACGCATAGATACGACGGATGGTCCTTTGCCCGGGCCAGGTAACTTTTCTTATATAGGGGGGCTTGCCGTATATGATGATGAAACACGGCGGGCAATTGCCATCCTCAAGAACAAAATCGATTCTGTCGTTGCAACTCAGATCTGGGAAAGAGCACTTGAGACAACTTGGAAAAGAGCCCCCGCATGGGTCCATGGAGACATCAGCGCTGGAAACTTACTTGTCCAAAAAGGAAAGTTGAGTGCCGTCATTGATTTTGGTGGGTTGGCAATTGGTGATCCCGCTTGCGATCTTGTTATCGCTTGGAAGTTTTTTCAAGGAAAAAGTAGGGAAGTTTTTCGCGAGAGGCTTCTTTTAGACATTGGTATCTGGGATCGGGCTCGTGGTTGGGCCTTATGGAAGGCTTTGATTGTTGAGGCTGGGCTTACAAATACAAACGCTGTCGAAATAGCACAAAGTTGGCGTACACTTGAAGAAGTGCTTGCTGACTACAAAGTGTGAACTTGATTTATCCTAAAGGGACGTCTACGATTCTTTATCGTTTATGGATACTGAAAGGGGTGGAGCCATGTTATGCGCATTTGATTTTGATGGAACGCTTGCAGATAGTAAATCAGCTTACTATAAAACAATTCTTCGGTATACTGCGCAAAATAATTTCCCTGTACCTTCTCAACAAGAGATGGATATGGCATTTGGAAATCCTAATCCTCCCCTTTTTAAAGGGTGGGGGAGTTCTGAAGAATTCCTCCAGCATTTGGACAACATTTTCCTTTTAGTCGATGATGTGTTGTGTGAAGATCCAACATGTATGCCGTTATTCCCGGGGATCTTTAAACTTTTGGAAGAGCTTAAGAAAGATAATGTGCTGCTTTCGATTGTGACTTCGCGGAACTTAAAGCCACTTCTAACTGTCATGGATGCGCATAAAATAACACCCTTTTTTAAGAGCATACGTTCAGCTCAAGATATGATCGATCGTGGATATCGAGGGAAGCCACATCCTGATAAACTCAACTGCATTTTAAGGGAATTTGATTACCCCTGTGAAAAGACAGTGATGGTGGGTGATACTTTTATGGATATAAAGATGGCTAAAAATGCAGGTGTTAAGGCTGTTGGTGTCTCATGGGGATATCATGATGAAACCACTTTAAGAGAGCATGGAGCAGATGAGATAGCAGATACGCCAGAAAAGCTATATGAAGTGATTCGAGCTTAAAGGTAAGGCTGGTCTACAAGTACGAGCTTAATTTCTGAATAAAGAAATGAACCACACATCTTATAAAGACGTAAATGAGGTTTTGAATTCACTAACCACAGGAATTGCCCTTGTTTTAGAAGAAAACTTAGTGGGTATGTATCTTACCGGCTCTTTGTCTTATGGTGACTTCAATCCAGAAAATAGCGATATCGATTTGTTAGTCATCATAAAAAATCCTATTTCCGAAGAAAAACTTGGAGTGCTTAAGAAGATGCACTTGGATGTGGAACGAAACAATAACAAGTGGGCCAAGCGTATTGAGTGCTCCTACGTTCCTCTTGAGATGCTCTCTAGTATTCTCCCTCCTAAAACACCGCGCCCTTATATAGGGGAAGGGATTTTCTATCCTGAGGCTCCTTATGGAAATGAGTGGATTATTAACCAGTACCTGCTCTACACCGATGGCATTCCCTTGCTGGGACCCGATTTTAAAATACTCGTCAAACCCATTGATATAGAAGATGTACGCGCCGCTTGCATTCGAGATTTATTCGAAGAATGGGAGCCTAAGATCCATGATCCGGAATGGCTTAATAATAGTCATTACCAGTCTTATATTATCTTAAATCTGTGCCGTATTTTATATACGGTTACGCGTCACGCAACTGCGACGAAAAAGATTTCTGCTTCATGGGTAAAGCGTGAATTTGCTCCCGAATGGAGTCCTCTCATCCAAACAGCTGAAGATTGGCATTATGGAAAAGAAATGAACTTAAATGAGCAGACGATTGAATTTATTCAATTCGTTGTGAGTAAGGTTAAAAGGAATTAATATGGCACTGTTAACAAAGTAGTTTAAAAAATTTTTAAACAAGCAAAGGCAAAATAAGGCTCTCTTTTTTTAAAGGTCCAACAAAAAATTTAGGGTCACTTACGTCGATTGTCATAGAAGTCATCTTCTGTCGATTGGTTTTTGAACGTTTGAGCAAATCTCTCATAGTTTTCTGGAGCAATCTGAGAAACGGTCCAAAGAACCTGCATTTTATCTTCTGAAGACATGTCTTCTGACCATAGGTTTTGGACCGTTTGAGAAAATCTTCCATAGTTTTCTGGGGCAATCTGAGAAACGGTCAAAAAAATCCGCATTTTATCTGCTGGGGACGTATCTTCTGACCATAGGTTTTTGACTGTTTGAGCAAATCTCTCATAGTTTTCTGGAGCAATCTGAAGAACGGTATAAACAACCTGCATTTTATCTTCTGGTGACATATCTTCTGACCATAGGTCTTGGACTGTTTGGGAAAAGTTATCCTGTTCTTCAAGAGAAACTATATTCAAATATGGCGCAATAATCCCTTTATCTTCATCGGAAAGCTGATTTGTAAATTTGGAGAGCTTATTCGTTAAAGTTCGCTTCGTCATTTCCTCGTCTTCAAAGGGTCCTGCTTTAGAAGGCATTGCTCCTGAAAGATCTTCTGTCGACTGGCTTTTGAGCATTTGAACAAAACTCTCATAGTTTTCTGGGGCAATCTGAGAAACGGTCCAAACAACCTGCATTTTATCTGCTGTGGACGTATCTTCTAGCCATAGGTTTTTGACTGTTTGAGCAAATCTCTCATAGTTTTCTGGAGGAATATGAGAAAGAGTCCAAAGAACCTGCGTTTTATTTTCTGGGGACATGTCTTCTGACCATAGGTTTTTGAGTGTTTGAGAAAAATTATCCTGTTCTTCAAGAGGAACTAGATTCAAATATGGCGCAATAATCCTTTTATCTTCATTGGAAAGCTGATTTATAGGTTTGGAGAGCTTATGTGTTAAAGTTCGCTTCGGCAATTCCTCGTCTTCAAAGGGCCCTGCTTTAGAAGGCATTGCCCCTGAAAGTAAAAACAGGGTTAAAAGGGCTAATTCTTTTTTCATAGATAAATTCTTTCTAGAACATCAATTAAATAATACCATAATTTTTATTATATTGCATCTTTATAAGACTTTCAATTTTTTTCATTCTTATTTATAGCATATACTTTAAGACATTAAGGAGCCTCAGGATAGCCCAGCTCAGTCCAGGTTTCCTCAAAGGGGGAAGTTGCGAATGCCAATGGGGCAAATCAATTTGCCATTGTGATTTCCTGTCATCGTGTGATTAACTCAAATGGTGAGTTGGGAGGTTACGGAGATGGTCTTCCTCGCAAGAAATGGCTTCTGGCTCATGAAAGCAAAGGAACTTAAATGCAAGCCCTAGAAATCAATCATAAAACTCGCTGTTTTGGGGGAAAACCAGGTCAAGAATTTTATGCCGACTATCATGATGATGAATGGGGTGTTCCCTCTCATGATGATCAGCATTTGTTTGAGATGCTTATTCTTGAAGGTGCCCAAGCGGGGCTTAGTTGGGAAACCGTTCTTAAAAAACGTGAAGGGTATCGGAAAGCCTTTCATAACTTTGATCCTGCCAAAGTTGCTGGGATGAGTGATGAGGAGTTGGAATCTTTACGCCATAACCCAGAGATCATTCGAAATCGCTTGAAAATCTATGCTGCTCGCGAGAATGCGAGGGCCTATCTGCGCATTCAGCAAGAATTTGGCTCTTTTGATCGCTATCTTTGGGAGTATGTGGAGGGAAAGCCCATCATCAACCATTGGAAACAATTTGAAGATGTCCCGAGTCGTACACCTCTGAGCGATGCAATATCCAAAGACTTGAAAAAGCGGGAGATGACCTTTGTCGGTTCAACCATTATTTATGCCTACCTGCAAGCCGTCGGAATAGTGAATGATCATAAAATGACATGCTGGCGTTATAGGAAATAATTGCATTATATTAAACAAGTTCTTAAACACACTTATCAGGAACCCTTGCAGGCAAACTTCTTTTGGCAGAAAGTCATTGGTAAATGAAACAACTCATAAAACCCAATAAACTAAATCCTGGTGATAAAATTGCTGTCGTCACTTTGTCATGGGGAGGGCTAGGTGCTTTTCCTTATCGTTATGAAGTGGGAAAGCAGCGACTCGAATCTATTTTCGGGCTTGAAGTGGTTCCTTCAAAACATGCTCTTAAGGATCCAGATTGGATTTATAGAAATCCAAAGGCGCGTGCTGAAGATCTTATGGAAGCCTTTCTTGATCCCAGCATTAAAGGAATTTTTTCAAGTATCGGGGGCGATGATTCGATTAGGTTGCTCCCCTACATTGACTTTGATATTATTCGTCAAAACCCCAAGGTTTTCTTAGGGTTCTCGGATACGACGGTCAACCATTTTATGTGTCTTAAAGCAGGGCTGTCGAGTTTTTATGGTCCTGCTTTTATGACTGCTTTTGCTGAAAACGTTGAAATGCATTCTTACTCTATTGAAGGCATCAAGCGGGTTTTATTCGCAAGTGAGGTGATCGGGGATATCCCTCAAAACAAAGAAGGTTGGACAAGAGAATATCTTGATTGGGCGACTCCTTCCAACCAAGGCATAAGAAGAAAATTGGCTCCCTCGCTTCCCTGGAAGTTTATAGGCTCTTCTGAAAAATCTGTCCAAGGGAGGCTCATCGGGGGATGCATAGAGGTTCTACAATTTATTAATGGAACTCCTCTTTGGCCAAGTTTAGAGATGTGGGAAAATAGCATTTTGTTTCTTGAAACGTCGGAAGAAGGAGTGGGGCCTGCGGCTCTTGCTCGGTTTTTACGGAACCTGGCTGCTCAAGGGATATTAGGAAAGGTGAACGGACTTTTATACAGCAAGCCCGGAGGCCTTAAAATCACAGCAGATGATTTTGTAAAATATGATAAGGCTCTCCTCCAAGTTTTTGAAGAGTATGCTCTTCCCCAAATTCCCATCGTCACAAATATGGACTTTGGTCACACGGATCCCATGTGGACCTTGCCTTATGGGTGTTTAACAGAGATTGATCCGCAACGCAAAAGAGTCTCTTTCTTGGAAAGTGGAGTTAGGTAGAGAATATCAATAAGCCATTGGGATGATGAATGATCATAAAATGATGTGATAAATTGCGTATTTTTTAAATTAAGTTTGACACAGGCTTACCGCTACAACTACGATGCTTGTGATCGTTAGGGGTGCCTTTTAGGCTGAGAGGATTCATTTTCAACCCTTAGAACCTGATCTAGTTTGAACTAGCGGAGGGAAATGTGAGCTTAAACTATATAGATCTTATTGGAATGATTGCGTCTGCCACGTCCGTGGTAGGGTTCTTACCTCAAATTTATAAAAATCAAAAAACCAAATCGGTGTCTGATTTATCTGCTTTGATGTTACTTAACTTTTTTGTTTGTTCTTTGGCGTGGGTGGTTTATGGGGGCTTAACGGGATCTACCTATGTCCTCTTAACTAATGTTGCTTGCCTATGTGCATGTGGCTTTCTACTGGGCCAAAAAATGTATTTTCAAAGATGACTTATAAATCAGTTTTATGTTTGAGCGGGGAGCTTCCTCAAAAGGATTTTTTTGAAAAAATGAACTTGCCCGTTATTGCGGCAGATGGTGCAGCCAACCAATTGCATGCATTAGGAATTATCCCCCACATCGTTATTGGAGATTTAGATAGCGTTAACCCTTCTTTGAACCTTAATTCCCTTCATATCCAAGATCAAAATCGATGCGATTTTGAAAAATCAATGGAATATCTTGATGAAGAAGGACTATTACCAAGCGTTATTTTAGGCAGCAGTGGGGGAGATTTAGATCATATCTTAAATAATATTAATATATTTATGTTAAACTCTCAGGGTAATCTTTTATATGCTCCTCCTCTTTATGGTGCGGTTTTCTCAACCCCTCAAACCCAAGTGATATTACCTAACCATACAAAAATTTCCATATTGGGTTTACCACAAGCTCGAGTTGTCACCCAGGGATTAGAATGGGATTTAACGGGACAAAAGTTATATTTTCCGGGGTTTAACTCCTGTCTCAATCGCTCAAAAAGTACAAAAGTGTCCATCCAGGTTCTTGAAGGGCAGGTTTTATTTTTAGCCCATGAATTTTTTCTGCAAAAATAAGATATTGATGCACCTTCTTTCTCGGGCATTATTCACGATGGTCATCTTTTTCTTGCTTATGATCCACGAAAGGAACCAAAACATTATTATGAGCTTAACGTTGCTTTTATTATTTACCGGGAGGGCACATTGAATTTAACGAACATTCTTCCTCAATGGCTTGCTGACTAGAAATCCAACCTTGATTTACCCTCAAACGAGGCGTAATTGTTTAAGAAATTTAAGGACTTAGTTATGCAAACAATCTTCCAAAATTTAAATTCAACTTCAACTTTCGTTTCTAACAATCTGGATCTTTATGGAAAGGAAGGAGAGGTCTGGATTAATAATTTGCCCTCCCATTTGACTCAACTTTCAGCGAAATGGAACTTTCGTTTTCTGAATGTAATGCCGGATCTCACCTATAATTTTGTTGCTTTGGTAGAGGTGATACCCACTGGTGAACGCGCCGTTATTAATATGGGACTAAGGCGTAAAAATGTTGCCACTGAAGTTCAATGGTTGCAGTGTTTTAATAAAGGTGTTCCAAAAATCTACTGGCATGATGACGAACACCATGCTTTCTTGATGGAATATCTTGAACCAGGAAACTCTCTCAAAACGTTAGTTAAAGCAGGTCAGGATGACTCTGCAACAAGAATTCTTTGCTATACAATAAGGGATTTGCGGTCCCATCAACAAAATAAGCCGGATTTTCCCCACATCTCTGAGCTTGCAGGAAATCTCTCTTTGTTGAAAAATCACTTGGATGATAGGATGTTATCAAAGGCAGAATCCTTGTTTCATGAACTGACAACTGATCGAACGGAAGACGTACTTCTCCACGGGGATTTGCATCATGATAATGTTCTCTCCAGTGGAGCAACGTGGAAGGTGATTGATCCTCATGGCTACGTTGGAGATCCAGTGTTTGAAGTCGGTGCCATGATTTACAATCCTTATGATTATTTCCCCAAAGAAAAGTCTCTTTCACAAATTGTCGAAAGACGACTCAAGATACTTGCGGAAGATCTCCCGTTCGATGCTAAGAAAATTAAGGCCTGGGCCTATTGCAGGGCTATCCTCTCCATAGCCTGGACCTTTGAGGATCATAGAGCACTTCCTGCATTCAAAATTGAAATCGCCTCCGCCATTGATCAGGCTAAAGTTTAAGATGTATCTCCTAATGTAATGTCTAAAATTTTATACTTCTTCTTTACAGATCGTAAAAAAAAGCTTTTATATAAGAAATGACCATTCTGAGAGGCCTCATGAAAAAATATATTCTTTATTCTTTTCTAACCATTTTTGCTTTTTCCACTGCTAGTTTTGGAGTAGAAGATGATGAAGAAGACATACCTCCTCCTAATGTGCTAAAAATAAGATACGAAGAGATACCTTGGGATCTTTTCCTTGAGGTGGGAAGGCCAGGTGGCTTGTCACCACAGACTCATCAAAATCCAGATAAAAATTTTAATCCCTCTGATCCTTGTTATACTAGAGGAACAACATTTTACATTCCGGAAAAGAAGTTCCACGAATTATTTTCAAAACCAATTCCCAAAAGCCATTGAGAGAAAACAAATAAATAATTGTTGCGTCCTGCTTTCTCAAGATTCGCCTGACCTTACTCGTCGATTGGAGAAGATTCAGCAATTAACGTTTTATTTTCTTCGACTCAAACTTAAAATAAATTCCACGCAAGGCTTAGAATCAGCATTCCATAAAATAAGCCTATCTTCACTTTTTTGTTATCTTTCAAAAAGATGCTTAAAAGGGTCAATAAGATGATGCTTGGGTAAGAGACTTCTAAAATAGGGCCAAGGATAGCCGCGATGCCTCGAAAATCCATAAGCGAAACGGTAAAAGATAGTGCGGTTGTGAGGAAAAGTACCCAAAGAAATTTGTCCTTTTTAAGATTAAATAAGGAGCATAAATAGTGGGCATAAATATTATTAAGAGCCACGGCTGTGGTAAGGCACGAAAAAACAACGATAACACCAATCAGAAAGACAGCATTTCTTCCCATGAGATAGGAGGCAATCGTTGGTAAAATAAGTTCAGGCGAGACACCTGCGGTAAGAAATTGATAATGGGCGCCTAAATAAACAAAACCTAAGTATATCAGCCCTAATAAAAAGGATCCTATGAGGCTGGGCTTTAGAGCTTCTTTTAACACATCCTTATCACTTGTAATCCGCAGTTTAGACTGAATTTGGTTGAAGATGAGGGCTGAGAAAAAGAAAGCTGCAAACAAATCCATGGGAAGGTATCCTATCAAAAACCCATTGTGAAAGGCTTGTACTGGAGTTAAGGAGGGAGCTGTAAGGAGGGGAGCATGGGTGATTCCTAGCCAAATCAGGACTGTAAGGCAAGCTAGTAAAAGAGGTGTCATCCATTTTCCAAGAACCGTAATCATAAAATGTTCTTTGATGCATATAAAAAAACAAGCGATACAAAAAAAGAAACTAAAAATGCCTAAGGATATTTCAGGAAAAATATATTCAATCCCCCCATGGGCAACAGTGATACAACGGGGAACAACCCCAAAGGATCCAAGTAGAGAGAGGGTAAAAAGAGGAAGTATAAAACGAGCTAAAGAGCCTGCCTCAGCAAAGAAAGCGTTGTAGCTTCCTCGGTGGAGTTTAATAACAAATAAGCCTAAGAAAGGCAGTAAAATCCCTGTTATAAAAAGTCCTAAAAATCCTAAAAGCCAATATTTTCCCGAGTTTTGTCCTATCTGAAGGGGGAACACAAGATTCCCAGAGCCAAAGAACATTGAGAATATGGCAAATCCATAAATAAAAATATGTGTGTAGCGTTTCATTGTTGTATCTCCGTGATGTCATTAAAATGAAAAAATATACTCTTTTCTTTTCAAGTTCCGGAGGCGTCCACCAGTGGTATTTGTCCTCTGCCACGTATCAGAACGCTCATCAGGTTCAGCAGCGTTTGCCCGGTAACTTGAAATTCTTTGAATATAATTGAGGGGGAGATTTATAGGGCCGTGAAGGCCACATTGACCACGGTGATAACGACTAAGAAAATTGAGAGGTTTGAAGTCAGACTAAAGGACTTGTCCTCTCTTTTTTGAAGAGGCAAGGAAATTAGGAGTTTTAATTTAGCGGCTCGACTTTTCATTTAAAAATGATTTCCATAATATCCTCTATAATTAGGAACATAGGATAATAACAGATGCAACTTAAAAATGAAAAACTGTCAATTTTCCTTGACAAAAATTAAAGCCTCACCACATAGTTTATAGTATAACCGTTGAGGACATTTTTTTGACTATTATTGAACCACATACATTCTCTCCAAAAGCACGTTTCAATAAACGCGGCTAAGCCGCGTATTTCTGATTTTCCCCTATTTTTATTTTTAAAACTTAATTTCATCTTTCATCAGGAGACTGTATTGCTATGTCTATTGAATCTTTGTTCCTTACTTTAGGAGCTGTTGAGTCCTTTTATTGGACCTACATTGGCTTTGTTATCGTTGTTGCCGCTGGAATCTACTTTACGATTCGATCGCGATTTTATCAATTTAAAGTCTTGGCTCACCCTATCCGAACCATACGGGCTGTTCAAAAATCTTCTGAAGGAGGAGAGGGGATTAGCCCCTTTAAGGTTTACTTTGCCTCTGTAGGTGGCATGGTGGGGCTTGGTAATATTGTAGGTGTTGTGACAGCTGTGATGGTAGGGGGCCCTGGAGCTTTGCTTTGGCTTTGGTTGGCATCCCTTTGTGGCATGCTCATTAAATATGCCGAAATCTATTTGGGGATGAAGTTCCGTATTGATGATGGTCGAGGGGGGCATCATGGTGGCCCCATGATCTATTTGCAGAAAGCGTTTAAAAATAGAATTCTATCGCGCATCGTTCCTATTATATTCTGTTCTCTCTTAGCGATTTATGGTGTTGAAATTTATCAATTTGTTGTTGTGACTGACATTTTGACGGATACAACAGGTCTCCCTCCCACCCTTGTTTTAGGAAGCGTCTTGGGGATAACGCTGTATGGTGGATTTGGAGGAATGCGGCGTCTTGCTAATATTGCAACGGCTTTGATGCCCCCCTTTATCGTGGGATATATTGTTTTATGTCTTTATGTGATTTTCAGCCATACTTTTGAGTTGCCAGCCATTTTAATGGATGTGGTAACGTCTGCCTTTACTGGACACGCAGCGGTTGGTGGTTTTGCAGGGAGCAGTATGCTTATGGCCATTCAATTAGGGACAGCGCGCGCTGTGTATTCTGGAGACTTAGGGATTGGTTATGATTCAATCATTCAGAGTGAATCAAAAGCCCGCGATCCTGCAACTCAAGCTTGCCTTTCCATATTTGGCGTTGCAACCGATGCTCTTATCTGTACCTTGAGTATTCTTGTGGTCCTTGTGACAGGGATTTGGAAGACGGATATTGAAGCCTGCCATGCTGTATCCCATGGGTTTTCGCAATTCCTCCCCCATGCGGGCATTTTTATGTCCATTCTTATCTTTATTGCTGGGTACACGACTTTGATCGCCTATCTTGCAACTGGTGATAGAGCCATGAGGTGGCTTTTTCCAAAATGGGGGCATTACTTCTATTACGTTTTTGCAGCTTGTGCTTTTATTACTTTTTCTATGATTGAACAATGTCACGCGATCACAGTGATGAGTCTTTCAGGAGGACTTTTAATGCTCACAAATCTTACGGGGATCTGGAAACTCCGTCGTGAGATTTCCTTTGAAAATGAGCTTATTAGTTTTAAGGTATAGAAGCGTCTAGGTATTCAGAAGGAATTAAGATGAAAAAAACACTTACGATCTTAGCTTTTGTCTTTTTGAGTGGTATTCATGCAACCTTAGCTGAAATCTCAAAAACGTCTGATCTTGTTCCTATTGAGTTAGCCATTAAACAAGCTGATTCAGAAACGTTGGTAATTTTTGATGTGGATGATGTTCTCATCACAGCCAGAGATCAAATTTTGCAAGCTGCTCATAAAAAGTTTCTTGAAGGGCTCAACAAAGGTCTTGAAAGTCGTCTCTCAGAAGAGGAAGCACAGAAACTCTGGGGTATTATTTGGTTAGCTCGATCTGATGAACCTGTAGATCCTAAAATGGTTTCTCTTATTAAAGAAGCACAAAGCAAGGGTCTTAAAGTCATGGCCCTTACCAATGCGTGGACAGGCCCCTTTGGAGTTATTCCTAGCCTTCAAGATTGGCGTATAGAGGAGCTAGAGGATTTTGGATATGTCTTTAAGGATTCGTGGAAAACTCTCAAGGCAAAGACTTTTGAGGCTTTAAAATCAAAGGATCCTGAACGATTCCCTGTTTTTAAAGAAGGAGTTGTCTTTACCTGCAATTTGCCAAAAGGAGAGGTCTTAAAAGCTCTTTTAGATTACGCAAATCTTTCCCCAAAAAAGATTATTTTTGTTGATGACAAGGAAAAAAATCTTAAATCCGTGGAGGCTTTTGCTAGAGAAGTAAAAATACCATTTATAGGGTTTCAGTATACAGCCGTTGTAGACAGACCTAAATCACTGCTTAATGAAAAACGTGCCCAGCTACAATTTGAAGTTTTAGAGAAAGAACATAAATGGCTGAGTGATGAAGAAGCAGATAAGCAGAGATAAAGTGCAGAAGAAATCGCCAAAAATAGGAATGTGCGCCTATTTTCCGGAAATGGTATTATAAAAAAGTGCCCGAGGTTCTTCATCAACCCCTTCACCTCTTGTTAGTCGCCCGTTAAAAAGTTCTGGACACGAGGAAAATCCTAGAGGAATCGAGTAGATTTTGATAAAATAATTGCAA
>JAIESK010000074.1 GCA_019746105.1 Alphaproteobacteria bacterium | reverse complement strand
ATAAAATGACAAAGCATGAACCGTATGATTTGTAATCAGTAGGTCGTTGGTTCGATTCCGACATCCGGCACCAGGATTCTCCGAGTCTTCCCAAAATTTCAATAAAATCATCACCGTTCCTGAAACTTCAGAAGAAGAAAACTTTGAGAGATTTCTTTAACTTACCTTTGGATCATAAATTGGAGACTGGACATAAATATTAAGATGATTTTATACTAAGATAATAATAGCAAAAACAAATGGAGAGCTTATGAATTACGTAAAATACTACTTATTTTTTTTATTTTATGTAGTTTTTTCAATAACTTGCTTTCATTCATCAGTTATGGCAATGGGGGATGATGAAGTCCAGTTGAATACAGATTCAACAAGTTCTCCAAACTCATTAGGAAGTATAGCATTACGTCAAGAAGAGAGAGATATTTCTGAAGACAGCTCTGCCTCTACAAGTTCTTCCTTACTCTCTACAAGTTCTTCCTTACTTATTCCAAACAGCAGACCATTTTCGATTCTCTTAATTGAAGAAGGAGAAAATAGTTTAGGCATTTATCACTCAGAAACGAGAAAAGAAATAGGCCGCATTAATCTTAATTTTTATCCTCATGAAATTGAAGTTTCACCTGATGGCTTAAGAGCTTACGTTTCTAACTTTGGTATTAGGGACTATGATATGAAGATTGGCTATCCTGGTAATAGTATTTCAATAATTGACCTCGTGCATTTTTGTGAAATCGATCGTTTATACACGACATTTGAAGGAAAAAATTACTGGGGCCCCCATGGCTTGAAATTACATCCAAATGGGCAAGATTTGTATGTTAACGTTGAGTGTGTAAATAACCGTTATCCAACTTCTAATGATCTTCAGGATTCAATAATGCTTATTTTTAACTTAAGAGAAAAAAAGGTGGAAAGTTTACTTCCTCATCCTACCTCTATAGCTTTAGCCGAACATACCTATCCATTAATGGCGGGAACCCATAATTTTATATTTACTCCTCAAAAGGATCCAGAGGATGAAGATGTGGATATTTGGTACTATGCTGCAACTAACGGTGTGACATGTATTAGCTCGAAGACGGGTATAGTTAAAAAGCACTATCCTACAAAATTAGAACCCTCTTCTTCCTCAAGCTCGCATGCTTTTAATGGAGCTGTAAGAGGTCTTGATTTTAATAGAACTAGTACATCTTTACTTGTATCTGCTAAAAATGAACTTTCAGTTATTGATCTTTCTTCTGAAAGTTCTGAAACTTCAATAGAAAACTTTGGAAATCTAGGCGTTGGCCAACTCTTTTATTCAAAATTTATTCCAGGGACAAATCTTGTATTAGCTCCCGCTGCTCGTGAAAGTCAGGTTCTCGTTGTTGATATAGGCTCAGAACAAAGAGGGAAAGTCATTAAGAGAATTGTAACAGGCGTTGATCCACTTCAAGTGGCAATGTCACCTATTGTAGGCGAAAAGATTGCTTATGTAACAAACGCCGATAGTCCATGGATTTCTGAGCTTGACTTAAACTCGTTTGAAGTTAAAGCTAAAATACCAACCAAAGGGGGAGCCAATGGAATAGCTTTTTCATATTTTTTTCCAAAACCCCCTGCTTCTGTAATTAAATTAGGAGCCTGTTTACCCTTCACAGGGCAATATGCAGCCGAAGGAAGAGAGTGCTTTCTAGGCGCACAGTTTTGGCAAGAAACTATTAATGGAGCAGGAGGTGTGGTCGTCAATGGAGAAAGATACGAAGTCGATATATGTTTCGAAGATACGGGTTCAAAGACAAATGGGACTGAGCTTGAGGAAATATTCTCAAAGTTTTTAGAACGTCACGCAAGCGATAGAAACAATGAAGGAATCCTTACCATGTTTGGTACCTATCCTTCGTCAGCGAATTTAGTTCTTGCTAATGTATTAGCCCATTACAACATACCAATGATAACATCTACGGGAAGAGATCCCTCTTTATTCAATAGAGGATTAGGAAATATTTTTGGAATTTCGCCCTTAAGAAAAACTTCTGATTTAAAAGATGCCTTTATGGCCATTTATAAACATGTTTCCCCTAAACCTCGCACGGCTATGATTTTGTCTTGTAAGGAATGTGATTCTTCTGAAGAAGCTCAAATGCTTACAAGCTATCTTACACAAAATGGAATTAAGATCCTTTCCCCATTCCAGACAGAAGAAGCCGAAAACTCTCCAATTATTACTTTTTCGCATTGTCCTGCCTATCAAGAGTCAACTGAACTCATGAATTTAAATGCACTTATGACAGAAATCAGCCTTAAAGCTCGAGAAAATTGCCAATTCTATCCTGACTTACTTTTTGTTTCTGGTCATAGAAAAGAAACGGCTGCTATTATTAACTCATGCGCTAGAGAAGACTTTACATATGGAGCTCTCGCTCTAAATGTTGGTGCTACAAGTCATCATTTCTTGACTCAGGTTTCCTCTCCGATTGAAAATTTACTTGGAAGTGTCTGTTGGTCTGATACATGTTCAGATTTTGCTCAAGATCGTTTCGTATCATCTACAGATTTTCAAAGAATGTTCTATGAAAGATATAGTGAGAATCCTTCAGAACATGTTGCTGGCTTTGCGGCTTCGGGAATCGTAATTGAAGAAATGCTTAAAAAATCTAGAACTCATGGAGCAGGAGTTGATTTTAGAGGAAGTAATTTAATTAGTTCTCTACGAGGCATGGAAGAACTGACTACCTTTTATGGTCCAATCAGATTTGATTCAGATGGTTCTAATTCTAAAAAACCAATGATTACAGTTCAATTAAGAACTCTAGAGGGAAAATTGCGAGGGGTTCCTGTTTGGCCATCGTCAATAGCTGGTAAAGAGAGCCCTAAGTTTCCACATTGATTTATAATAATAGCTATTCAGGATACAGAAAATGATTAATAAAAAAAATAAAACAACTTTAAAAGCATTGTTTTTTCTTTTTTTCTTTATGCCTATGTATGAGGCTAGCGCTATTAAGATGATTTCGGGCGAATGTATAGAACTTATACAGACTTCCGTGAGAAGGCAACTAGCAAGAATTGCACAAAATAATAGGCCCTATAAAGAAAGGGAACCTATAAAAATAATTGGAGCTGGTATAGCAGGGCTCACAACAGCTTATGAATTAAACCAGCTAGGTTATCCAGTAGAAATTATAGAAGCTTCAAGTCGTGTGGGAGGAAGGGTTTGGACACATACTTTCAATTCTACAGGCCAATACGGCGAATTAGGGGCTATGCGCATTCCAGCTAGTCACGATTATACCCGTCATTATATCGACCTCGTAGGCTTAACAGGTAGCCTGCGCCCATTTATTACAGCTCATCAAAATCCAAACTGTTTTTATCATTTGCGGGGTAAAACGCTTCGAATGAAAGATGCAGCTAATTTCATCAGAAATGAATATCGTTTGTCCCCTTATGAACAAGAAATACTAGCTAATAATCCTCCTCCAGAGATTTTACATAGACACCTTTCCAATGCTCTTCAGCAACTATATTCTAGAAATAAGGACTCAACAAATGAACCTGATAAAGAAGAGGAATGGGGTGGGTTATTAGGGACAACTTTTCTAAATGATGATGCCCTTGGCCTTGAGAGGCTTTCTCTGGGAGAGTTTTTAAGACAAAGAGTAGAAAGCAGAGATGCTCAGGAGCTTGTTGGGGTTTCAACGGGATTAGAGTTATGGTGGGACAAAGCTGTTTCGATGTTTTTACGTGAAGGTATTACCCAAACAGGTGATAGATTAGAAGAAATTGCTGGTGGATTTAGCAGATTGCCAAATGCTCTTGCCTGTATACTGAGAAAAAATAAAGTCAATATTAGATTAAATACTGAAGTTGTATCGATCGAACTCCCCTCTCATCCTACTCAAAAAATTAAATTTAAAACTCGTCAAACAGACCCTTCAAAATGGGATTCTCCTCCAACAGATCAGCCCGTTGAAGATGAAGCAGCAGATTACGTGATTTGTACAATACCTTTTGGTGTCCTGCGGACGATGGAACTTAAAGGGTTCAGTCCTATAAAAATGGAAGCTATTAGAAATCTTAGCTACGCCTCCTCAACCAAAGTTCTTCTTCACTTTACCGATCGATTTTGGGAACGAGGTTCTCCAGAAGAACGTATTCTAGGAGGGGCTTCCATGAGCGACCAAATTACGCGATCAACCTACTATCCTTCAGATCATGTCAAAATTATCCCCTCACTTACTCCGAAGAAACAAAAAAGGTTTCAGGGGATGGTTACCGTATCAGATCCTCTTAGAGTAGAATCAAAAATAGCCTTTTCAGCTGATAAACCTGTCCCCGGCGTTCTTTTAGGAAGCTATAACTGGGGACAAGATGCTTTGCGATTAGGGTTGCTTTCCCCAGAAGAAAGAGCTGATGTCGTCATTACTGAGCTCAAAAAAATTCACCCTGAACTTCCCAAATATCTTCATCCAGCTGAAAAACATATGTCTATGTCATGGGACTCTTATCGTTGGAGCAAGGGGGCGTTTTGTGGGATGCGGCCTAATGATATGAGAGATTATTACTATGCTTCTAAAAAACCTGAGGGAAACTTTTATTTTGCTGGAGAACACTGCTCTTTAGATCCAGGATGGATTCAAGGGGCTATTAAATCTGGACTTGATGTTGTTGAAGAGTTGGTCAAAAACCACATTGATTAAATGAAATTAACCTTCAAGAGACAACTCCCAGCTTTCTTAATTTAGAGCAGATTCTGAGTTGAGAAGGTGATTGCTTTGAATAGCGAGTTTCTACAATTTTTAAAGCTTGCTGCAAATAATCAATAGCTTGTTTTATAAGCATTTTAGATAGCTCATCATTTTTATTTTTAGCGTCTAATGACCTTTTTATACAAAGATCTGCTTGCTTTTCTAAAACCATATAAAATGCGGGATGTTTTTTTTGCTTTAATAACAACGAAGCTTTTCTTGCGCATTCTTCTGCTAAATCTAGTTTATCCTCAGCATCATAGATATCTGCAAGACTTATTAAACCCAAAGCGATATCAATATGTTCCTTACCAAAATTTGTTTCTGCAATAGCTAGACTTTTTTTAATACATGCTTCTGCTTTTTCATAACTACCAAGATTATTATATACATTTCCTAGATGTCTTAAGGCACGTAATATCTCAATATGGTGATCAAACAGATATTTTTGATATATAATTAAGCTTTGCTCGTGAAGCTCTTTTGCCTTTGTATGATCTCCCAGTTCATGATAAATAATGGCTAAGTGTTCAGAAACCCATGCAACTCGAATATGGTTCTGAAAGACAGGTTTTCTATAGGCTATAAGACTTTCTTCGAGTATTCTTTGAGCTTGTTCATAATTTTCTTGTTCTATATAAACAGTTGCTAAAGTTGCTAACGACCAAGCAATTTTAGTATGTCCCTTTGGAAGATATTGTTTATAAAGCATAATCCCTTGCTTTATAAAATTTTGGGCTGTTTCATATTCGCCACGTTCTCTATAAATAATTCCTATTTGGGATAAAATCCAAGCAACCTTAACGTGATTTTCAGGCAAATATGTGCGATAAATCTCAAGGCTCTTTTCAAGGGACTTCTTTGCTTTCTCATAATTACCTAAAGATTTATATGTAGTCCCTAAGTACGCCAAGCTCCTTGCTCTAATCGATTGATGGATTTTATCTGTTTCATTAATATCTGTAATATTTTTTTCAAGAAGGTCCTGTGTCTTTTTATAATTTCCAAGATAAAAATAAATAGCCCCTAAGCCACTTCTTGCAACACCTTGAGCTACATCTGTTAATAATGTAGAGTGACTTAGAAACGTTTCACAGTGATCTTTCATTTTCAAAAGTTCATCTTCATCTACTGCATTAGCTAAATAGCCATCAAGCGCACAACTGATCGCTTTAATGATTTGATCATTTTGTTCTAACTTCAAGTAGTTAGTGAGATAATTTAAGGAAATTGCTTGAGTGCTTCTATGGATAGAAATAGAAGGGACAAGAGAATTCATTGATTCATTAGTAATGAGAGAGTACTTTTTTAAATGGTAAATAAAATTATCCACAACCACATCGTTTTTATATTTATTTAGTAAATCTTTAGGAATATTTTGAGAATCAAGGAGACTTATGAATAATAAGAGAGCTCCAAAATCTTTATGTGTATCGATGAGCTGCTGCAAAGCTAAGGTGATAATTTTATAGCGTGTATTAAAATAATCACCGGATTCCTTTAAAATTTCTTCCTGTATATCTGTAAAATCCTTAAGATTTTTTTGTAAATTCTTTAAGTAGTCATGATAAGGTATACTTGTGGCTTTTAAGTAGTATGCTGCAATAGAAACGTCTAGGGGAAAAGAGGGAATTTCTACTAAGAATTTTCTTATTTCCTCTAGCTTACTCTGATCTAAAGATTGAATGTCTCCAACTTCCATAATTTTGGTAAATAAATTGAACTTTTGCTTCGAATCCAATTCTCCTACATTAAGAACATGGTTAATATACTTATTACTCTGAATAGTGCTATCTCGTGTCGTTACAATTACGTTCCCTCTACCCCAAGTTTCTATATCTCTCGGAAAATATTTTTGAACATCACTAAATTTTTCAACGTTATCAAATATCAAGCACCAATTAGGGCAGAGTTTGAGCCGTTCTTTTACAAAGAAAATAATTTTCTCTTCTTTTTCAAAAGGTTTAGTAATAAGCTGTAGCTCTTTAAGTATCTTTTTTTCGTCTTCATTTTGGCAGAGGGCATAACCTAGGGATTCAAACGAGTTTAAAAGGCTTCCATTTGTTTCTGCATTGATCTCCCAAACTACCTGGGCTTTTTGTTGATGAGCATATTGACGAGCAAGAGTTGTCTTTCCAGCTCCTCCTGGTCCTACTAGAGCAACTGATTTGATTCCTGGTTCTCCCTTAAAACTCTTGTTTATTTGTGCAATGATTTCTGGGCGAGGAAGAAGTGTTGATATGGTGGGGAGAGGCAAATCGGAACGAATAGAAGATTCTTCTTTTGTTTTTTTACCTTCATTATAAATCAATAGGGGGTTAGGGGTGGATTCTTTTCTGGGCTTGAAATCTATCAATCCAACACTAACGATGCCTATAACAAAGCAGGAAGACAAAAAATACCACTTGTTTTGTATAAAAATTTCTTTAAATTTATGGAGAATTCTACCTTCGGACTTATTGAGTTCTTGTTTTTCTTTTTCAGGTGAATATTCCTTTCCCTCTGAAAAAGTTTGTAGTTCCCCAGTTTGTTTTCTAAACTTTATCAAAATATCTTCAAAATTACTATTAGGAAGGAGTTTTTTAAGAATTTCAAAAACAGAGAAATAATAATTTTTTTGTTCAAATAGATCTACAAAATCAAAACTGGAAAAGGTCGCAAAATCATCTTGCTGATCCTTTTTTTCAAAGAATAATAAAAGAGTATATTCTAAATTCTCTATTTTCTCAAATCTCTGATCTTTGGTTTTCTCTAGAATTTCAACATTAAGATTAACTTTTTTTAAATGACTTGCCAGTCGATGAATAAGAGAATTTTTTAAATCTTGATTATTCCAATAAATAATTACACAAGCTGGGCTCTCTCCAGACTTTAATTTCGAAATTTCTTGTAGAGTTTTTTGAAAAGCTATTTCAGTAATCAGGCAGGCATAATACTTTCTTAAGATGGAAAGCTTAGAAGATCGTTCAATAAAATCTATAATGCCTTCTCGGGAACTACACTCAAGTTTTAGCATAATATTACGGATATGTGTGGTCACTGTTCTTGGCGAGATAGATAAAAAAGACGCAATCTTACTTGTTCCTCTTGCATTTAAGAGGCACGCAATCACATCTATTTCTCTGTGTGTAAAAGCTACTTCGTTAATAGTCTCTAAATATTCTGAATAGAGTGTTTCAGTAAAAATAACTTCATTCTCTTCCATAATCTACTTTACCAGGGCATGACCTTTTTAGAAAATAAGGACTCTTTAAAAAGCGACAAATTTAATTTTAACTCTAGATGGCACCTCAACTTCTGTAAAGAGATCTTATAATTTGAAGAATTTGGAGTTTTAAAGATATTCTTCTCACTGTGTTACCTCGAAGCTCAACTGATGGGCTTAAACACTAAAGAATGTCTAAGACCCATCAGAAAAATGCACTTACTTATCAAAAAAACTTCCTAGAAAAGTCGCACAACTATCAACAAACTGAGTAAAAATAGCTTTTGTTGTCTCCTCTTGCACATTTTTTTCAATAAGAGATTTGGTAGCAACTGTACCTGAACTTACAATCAGCTGTCCAAAAGCATCAACCTCATCAAGATCTTTTTTTGTTTTAATCTTTAGCTTTTCAGCTTCATTTTTAAAATCTTTAGAGGCTTTTGTTAAAGGTATCCCCCTATGAGATGCTTGAGGGTCAATTATATGCTGAGTAAATCCATACTTAATTGCCATTGCGTTATGTTTTTCTATATAGCTTTTCCTTTGTTCTTCTGGTTTTTTATTCTCCCAATCCTGTTTTGGACGACTAGGTCTCCTTGGTCCAATGAGATTTGGTCCCTCAAGATCTAAAGGATCTGCATTTATTGATCCTGCATTAAGCAACATGCTTAAGCAGAGTAAGCTTTTTGCTAAGCCTTGATGTTTAAAATTAGTCATATTATAATCTCCTTGTTGAGTGTTAATTAAGAAAGGTTGCAGCCTTTCTTAGGTTTAAATGGGAGGACTTTTTAGGGACTCCCATTTTTGTTAGGAGCGATGACTTGTGCTTGAAGCTATTGCGCCCTAACACTCAAATCGTAGGAGAGAAATTCAGCAAAACCCATCCACATAAGTGACGTACGCAGTGTGATTACTATAAATATACGTAGACCTCTTACAGAGAAAAAAAGGATTATTTAAGGTTAATAAAAGATATTGGGCTGCCCTAGGTAACACGAAAAAGCGTTATAGGACTTTTAAACAAAGAGCCTATAAACACAACATAGCTAGAGATGCTTCATTCTTGATTCGTTCTTAAAGTGATTTCGCTATACAATAAACTTACAATGGATGAAATATATCTAGCAGCCTTTGTTTTCTGAAGTACACAAAACCTTCCTTAACTTAAAGCCACTAAATAACTAAAGCTTGCAGAGTGTTCGGGAGGCTAAAGAACACTCTGCATACTTTGTATAACCAACACCAACATAAATAAAGAAAAAATTGTATTGCACAATACATTATTATTGTATTGTGAGGCCACCGAATTTGAAAGAACTATTTTGATATGCTTCGCATACATTTTTGGAATACTGTTTTCCTGAAATATAAACTTTATACAGTTTTTTATACTTTACATTTATGTAATTATTTGAGAAACTTTACCAATAGAAATGAGAACTGATCCCTAAAAATTCCTCTAAACAAGTGTAAGAAACAATAACGTCAGCTTCAGGTTAAATATATGCCCGTAATCATAGATTCTATCAATGCTTTTACCCAATTTATTCCCCTCGCACCTCTTAAAACACAAAATGAATCTCTTTTAGGATATAGCTTTGCTGTCAAGGATGTCTTTGACATTAAAGGATTTCGTACACAGGCAGGAAATCCTGACTATTTTACAAAAACAGGCATTGCTGACACAACCGCCCCAGCTGTTTCCATTTTGCAGGACGCGGGAGCACACTTAATTGCCAAGACACAAACTGACGAATTGGGAGGAAGCCTTTTTGGTCTCAATGAGCACTACGGCCCTCCCCTTAATTCTCATTCTCCCCATCGTGTCCCTGGTGGCTCCTCCAGTGGCTCTGCTGCTGCTGTGGCTGGAAACCTTGTAGATTTCGCTCTTGGCGCCGATACGAGTGGATCGGTAAGAGCGCCTGCAAGCTTTTGTGGAATATATGGCTTACGCCCCACTTTTGGCCGAATTCTCACAACAGGAGTTTTGCCCATCTCTCCCTATTTAGACACGGTGGGAATTTTTGGCCGACACCCTGAGGTTATTTCTCAAGTCCTAAATGTTTATGAGATAAAAGAACAGAGAGAAATAAAACGACTCAAAATTATTCCAAGTTTAGTAAGTAGCTTGCAAGACTCTCTTAAAAATCCTTTCCTAGAAAAGCTAAAAAATATTGAACAATTAATATCTTTCTCAGCAGACTTCATCGTTGAAGAAGAAACACTGGTACGCTGGAGCAGTATTATTAGAACGATTGCTATGTATGGTTTGTGGCAAGTCCATAAGGATTGGATTTTAAAGTCAAACCCCACCTTTGGCGAGATTATCAACGATCGCCTTAAAATAGCTCGCTCAATTTCCTATGAAGATTATACAAAAGCTCTGACTCAGCAAAAGGAGATACGAAATTTTATGGAAGACAATTTGGAGTCAGGGGAAGTTATTGTCTTTCCAACTATGCCTGATGTCCCTCCTCTTCTCTCAAGCTCTATAGCTCAGCTTAAGGACTTTGCTCTTAAGGCTTCTCGGCATACTTGTATTGCAGCTCTCAGCGGCTTCCCAGAAATTACCGTACCTCTTCGAAACATTAAAGAAAATGACTGTCTAGGAATGAGTTTTCTAGGAAGAGCTGGAGAGGATGCTTCCCTAACTTCTTTTGCCTCAAAAGCCCACTCAATTCTTTATTAGCATTGCCCTTTAACTAGCATAAGAATTGGTTAAGCCTAATTTTATAACAACCTTTTTTTGCACTTTTGAGGAGGCCGCAACAGAAATTCCTGCAATAAGAGCTCCAAAAATCATCCAAACAGCTGGCCAGCTGAGAAGCTGGGTTTGGTTAATAATATAAACCAGAAAAACTGGGGTGAGCCCACCAAACAGGGAAATCCCTAAACTTAAACTAAAGGACACCCCTCGACAACGTCCCTTCACATCAAAAAGGCCTGCCGTAAGACCATTCGCTGGCCCAACAAATAATCCAGCCAAGATAGAGAGAATTATCTCTCCTTGGATTACAAGAGATAATTGCCCTGATTGTATAAGCCAAAAAGCTGGATAAGAAAGAATGAGGGTTGCAAAGACGATAGTTAACATCACTTTTTGAGGACCGAACTTATCAGCCATGTGTCCTGCTAAGGCAAGGCAAAACATATAAACAACAAGACCAAGTGTGATTATAAAGAGGGTTGTTGACATCGAAAGAGAGGTCACGAGGGTGTGATAATGCCCCATAAAAACAAAAGGAACGTAGTAAAGAACGCCAATAAAACACCCAATTCCAAAAGTGATGAGGAGTGAAGAAAAATTATTTTTAATAAGGTCAAGAAAACTTTCAGGTTTCTCATTCGGATCTTTATGTGCTTTATTGAATGCAGCTGTTTCTTGCGTATTCTTTCTTATATAAAAACCTAATAAGCCAATAGGAAAGCTTAAAAGAAAAGGCACCCTCCACCCCCAACTCGGCATCACCTCAAGAGCACAAAGAGAGGCCATACTAGAGGCAGCTAACATACCTACCACGGAGGAAGCCGTCACTAAACTACCAGAAAAATATCTTCTATCTTCTTTAGCATGTTCGATAACAAAAATGGCGGCACCACTAAATTCTCCCCCAGCGCATAAGCCTTGCAATAAACGACAAAGAGACAGCGCAATGGGAGCCAAAAGCCCTATTTGACTATAGGTAGGCAACAGACCTATTACACTGGTAGGGATGACCACAGCAAGAATAGAAATAACCATTGCTTTTTTTCGTCCAAAAGTATCACCAATATAACCAAAAAAAATACCTCCAAGAGGGCGAATTAAAAAACCAGCTGCGAAAATGCAATAACTTGCAATTAAAGCTGCAATTGGGTCTTCTTTTGGAAAAAAAAGCGTTGAAAATATTGGAGCTAAAAGCCCAAAGAGCGCAAAGTCATAAAACTCTAAAGCCGTTCCAATAAAAGCAGCTGCAAAGTTTTTTCCTTGTTTTTTCATAGGTAAACCCCTCTGTTTTTTTCTTTATACCACAGTTAGTATTAAAATCTAGACTTTAAAAAAATAGATTAAAGGCTAAGTTTATTTGACATATATTTTTATTTGCTTTCAACTGAATAAGAATATTTTCTGTGATGCTCTTTTACGTAAGCTTGAAGGTAAGCCTCTAAGGCATCAATTTTTTTAATCCCTTTAAGTTGTATGGGGTACGTAAAATAAATATCAATGGATGGTCCCGCAATTTCCGGAAGAATCTCCACCAATCCTGAATTTTTAAGTAAAGGAGATTCTTGTGAGAAAGAGATGATTCCAAAACCATTAATGCCAAAGTGAAATAAGGTCCTAAGAGAATTCGCACTAAGATAAGGTTTATGAACCGTATTTTTTGCGCCCTTAAGGTTTAAATGCCAGTTAATATTATCGAAAAGAAAAATCCTTTCGGGACCAAACCCTATTAAACGATGTTTTTCAAGATCTTCTATCGTTTTTGGGCTCCCATATTTTTGAATATAATCCTGACTGGCATAAAGTCTTCGATTCCAGCTCATAAGAAAATTTTGAATAAGCTCAGGTTGATCAGGCATATACGGTTGAAGGGCAGCATGAACTTCTAAAGACTCCACGTCAAGAGGACCATCTTTGGCAAAGATGGACAAGTTGATGTTTGGATAAAGCTTCAAAAAACCAGGAAGAGTTGAATAAAGCCATGTATCAACAAGTCCTATGTTAGCGCCAAGGCTAAGATCACCATAAGGTTCAGAGAGTTCATTCTGAATTTGCGTCAGGGCAAGTTCTGAAAAAACAAACATTTTTTCAGTATTTTGAAAAAGGAGTTCCCCATGCTTTGTAAGGACTAAGCGTTTAGGTAGTCTCTTAAACAGCTTATGACCTATTTGATGTTCAAGATCGATGATCTGCCGGCTAATAGCTGATTGTGAGATATTTAACTGTTGACCTGTTTTTGTAAAACTTTCCAATTTTGCAACATAATAAAAAGTTTTTAGTCTATCCCACTGCACAGTCCTTACCCTTTCTACAAATTTATTACTTTTAAACTTAATTTCTAAAGGCAACAAAGTAAAAAGAAATTTTAGCAAACAAATTGCAAAAATTAAGAATTTTCTATGGCAATTACAGGAACAAGCAACTCACACTACTTGTTTTGCAAGACAATGTGGGTAAGCTTTGCACTTGAATGATTTATTCTTCAACCTCAGAATTCTCAAGACTTAATATGTCTTGCTCTGTATCGTACGCAAAAAGCTCGGCATAACGACCCCAGTTAATAACGACGAAAAGAGTTTTAATGGCCTCTTCTGCTGACATGTAAGCCTTCAATTCTTCTAAAAATTTCTGTCTGGAGGAGCTTTGCTTAGGCAAATCTTGAAGGGTATGGTAAATATATGACGCTAATGGAATATGACGCATTAAATGGTAAGCAAATACTTTCTTTCTCTCAAGAATATCCGCATCGCAAAGTGCTTTTCCAGAAGGAGTAAGTTCAATATCCCCCGTAGCCATTTTAGCAAAACCTAAGAGTTCAAGGGCTTCAAAAAGAGGCAAGGAATCATTTGCGGAAAGATTTTCTGATTCCGCTAAAGCAAAAATATCGGCTTTCCCATAATAAGGAGCTTCAATTAAAGCATTCATAAGTCCTTGGAGTTTATGAATGGAAATTTGTGGAAGCCTATAGCCAATGTCAATGACAACCTTTGCTTTCGCACCAGTCGTCAGTTCTTTAGTTGTAAGAAGCGTTGTGTAAACTGTATCTACAAGGTTTTTAAAATGAAGGCTCGTTTCATCCCGAGGATAACGAAGAGAGACATCGATTTCCTTCATAATACGCCCTGGATCATGATTAAAGATGATGAGCCGATTGGCAAGAGCTACCGCTTCAATCACGCTATGGGATATCATGATAATGGCTTTAGTAGAAATACGCTTTTCAATCCATATTTCCATGAGATCATTGCGAATATTTTCAGCCGTCAAAATATCTAAAGCTGAAAAAGGTTCATCAAGAAGCAAGATATCAGGATTTACAACCAGCGCTCGCGCAAATCCAACACGCTGCCGCATTCCCTCCGAAAGCTCTTTCGGATAAGCTGATTCATACCCATCCAAGCCAATTAAGTCGATCGCATTCAGAGCTCTTTTTTCCATTTCTGAATGACTGAGCCCAAGAGCCTCAAGCCCAAGTTCCACATTTTCTAAAACATTAAGCCAAGGAAGAAGAGCATGAGATTGAAAAACCATGGCAATACGCGGATGGGTGGGTGTAAAAGGGAGCCCTTGATAGAGAACTTCACCTTCATTAGGAGCCATAAGACCCGCAAGAATTCGTAGAAAGGTTGATTTTCCACACCCTGACTTCCCTAAAATAGAAACAAATTCATTTTCTTTCACAGTAAGATTAATTTCAGAAAGGGTTGGCTTTTCAGCCTCACCATACCATTTCGAAATGCCGTTGATTGTTAAAAGATCTTTTATCATGGTCTCTCTAATCCAAACTATAGCGAGCAGCAACATAGCGATAAAGAGGGTACCACAATAGACGATTTATGATCAGCACATAAACGCTCAAAACAATAACACCTAGAAAAATTTTAGTATGGTCTCCAGAAGCCGTAGCTGCAGCTATATAAGATCCTAACCCTTTGGCTTCAAGCGTTATATTGCCCCATGTTACGTATTCTGCCACAATACTGGCGTTCCACGCCCCTCCTGCTGCTGTAACGAGACCTGTGATGTAAGCAGGAAAGATGCCGGGAAGAAAAATTCGTTTCCATTGGATCCATCCCTTAAGGTAGAAAACTTTAGAAAGCTCTTGAAAGTCAAAAGGAAGATCGGCCGCTCCACCAATCACGTTGAATAAAATATACCATTGTGACCCTAAAATTATAAGAGGACTGAGCCAAAAATTTGGATTGAGATCATTTTTAACTATGAAAAGAACTACAAGAGGAAAGAAAAGATTTGCTGGGAATGCCGCCAACAATTGAACCCAGGCTTGAGCCCGCCTAGCAAACTTTTCTCTTAATCCAATGAAGACACCAATGGGAACCCAAATCAGTGAGGCAATGGCACAGAAAATGATAACCCTTAAGAGAGTGAGGAATCCGAGGAAGACAACATAATATACCTCTTCAAAAGAAGTACGAGAAAATACATAAAAATAAGCCTGGGAACTATAAAAAATAAAAACAAAAAGTAAAATTAAATAAAGAGAGTATTTTGTTATTTTTCCTATCATTTGACTAAATGTCGCATTATCCTCCTTGATTTTTACAGATAGAAGGCTAAGTTTTTGAAAAAATGTATCCAAAATACCGAGTACAGTAAGCCAGAATACCTTAAGTATTTGAAGAATGAATGCTTTGCGAATCATAGTTAAAACCCAAGATTTTGGAGTATCTTCCTGAGCAACAAGTTCTGCTTTAAACTTATAACTCCAAGCCAAAAGAGGCTTGAATAAAAGCTGATCATATAAAAGAATGACAATAATCATGGTCACAATGGCGTAAAAAATCGCTGTCACAGATTCTTCTTGAGCAGCGAGTGCAATGTAAGACCCAATTCCTGGCAAAAGGATGGTATGATTGGAAACAGTGATGGCTTCAGAAGCGACCACAAAAAACCATCCTCCCGAAACGGACATCATGACATTCCAAAGAAATTGAGGCGTCGCATACGGAACCTCTAGGCGCCAATAACGTCGCCAAGGAGATAACCGATAAAGAGTGGCTACTTCATTTAGCTCTTTTGGAACAGTGATAAATGATTGATAGAGACTGAAAGCCATATTCCAAGCTTGTGAAGTGAAAATGGCAAAAATGGCGGCGCATTCAACTCCAAAAAGACTTCCGGGAAAAAGCGCTATAAATCCTGTGACTGTAACCGCCAGAAATCCTAAAATTGGAACAGATTGGAGAATATCTAAAATAGGGATTAAAATACGTGCTGCCTTTCTGTTCTTGGCAGCAATGGTTGCGTATATAAAACTAAAGACAATCGAAAGAAAAAGAGCAAAAAGCATACGTAAAATCGTCTGCAAAGCATAATAAGGAAGATTTTGCGGATCTAAAGATAAAGGCAGCGACTCTGAAATGATAAAAGGAGCTGCCATTTGCCAACTTCCCCAGACCAAAAGCGTAACCTCTGTAACCACAATAAGCAGAGCAAGACCGTTCCACAAAAATGAGCTAAAGTGTGATGTCTGAGAGGATGGTATGAGTTTGGATTGAAAAATCAGAAGAATCTCCCTTTTTTAAAAGAATATAATATCATGAAATTGCTTCTGTATGATGCGTAAAATAGTTTTATTGCATCAAATAAACTGTTTTTCTGTTAACTTTTTTTTAATTTATCCTCGTTAATTTGTAGAAATAATTCCAAAGGTGGAATTATAAATAATCATATTAGGAGATGTAAAATGAAAATTAACTCGATTGCACTACTCACAGCTATTACTATGTTAAATGTAACTCCAACGGTTGTTTTAGCACAAAATGGTGGCAATGATACTGGTCCAGCTACTTCAAGCTCAGATACGGGCACGGCTCCATCCATGGGAACTTCAAACGCACCCACAGGTCCTGTTGGTCCAGGAATGATACCACTTCAACAGCAAGGAACAAGTGCTACTACTGATGGTTCTGGATCAGCACCATCAAGTACAGATGATGGCACAGGCTCTGCTACTGGCAGTACGGGCAGTGATGCTGACAATAGCTCAAATAGCGGAAGCAGTAGCTCACACTAAACTTTTAATCCTCACTACTTTTGAAAGTGTTCATGTCTAAAAGTGGGCTGTAAGATTTAATCTTACAGTCCTTTTTTCCTTTCCTCTCTTCCCAGATTAAATATGTTCAAAAAATAAATCACTTCTTAAGTAAAATTAAAGTTATTTTATCTATTATTTTTCTAAGATATTTCTGAGTTTTTTTGTCAGAAAGAGGGATGAGACCTTCTTTTAAACAAAGAGGAAGGTTTATGATACTCGAAGCTGCATAACGAGCGAGGGGGCATCCTTTGTGACCACGCTTTTGATAAGAAGGTAAGTCAGCAACTGAATAATCGACGATTGTTCCTATTTCTACAGAACATGTTTTTTCCAATTCATTTATAAGATTTTTTCTTAAAGACGGTGGTACAAACAATGGGAAATGACTCCAAGTATTCCCGCTCTTACTAGGTGGAAGTTTAATGTTTGGAATATTTTCTAAATTTTTATAGTAAAACTGTATGATTTTTCGTCGTTCAGCAACACGGGCATCGAATTTTCTCAAAGATTTTAGACCTATTTCTGCATCAAATGGAAGCATAGGTAGAGAGAAGTCTTTAGGAAGTTCGATTGTGGAAGGATTGTAGTAATCTGTGTGCTTACTTAAAAATTTTGTCTTATGTGTCAGAAAATAAACGATACGGTATAAAAATCTAGAAAAAGAAAGCGTTGCAAGAAAGACATAAAATCGCATAGATATGGATTTTCTTAACTTTCCTCCTTCTCTCTCTAATTTAATAAGATTTCTGAGTTTTTTTCCTAGCGCCTTATCTTGTAGGGTTAACATACCTCCAACTCCAGTATTAATAAGTTTTGAGATATTCATCCCATAGAGCGCACCATCTCCATTGAGAACAGCAAGCTGACTTTTTGAATCTTTGCAAAAAAAACTATGAGCACAATCATGTAAAACGAAAACGTGAGGAAAGTCTTTTTTAATTCTAATATACAGATCTTGTATTTCTTCAGTAATTCCAAAGATATGGGTAGGGATAACCATAATCGTGTCGGAATCAATCGCTTTAAGGTAGTCTTCTGGGTGAGGCTGAAGTAAACCTGGCGCATTATCAAGAAAAACGGGTTGGTTACCCGATAAAACAATAGCATGAGCAACGACGACACAACTATAACTCGGAATAATAATTTTTTTTTCTTTAGCTCCAAGAGCCTTTAAAAGGTAAAAAAGACCTGCACGTCCATAACGAAAAGAGATCGCTTCACTATGGCCAGACCTTTCAGCTATTTTCTTTTCAAATTTTGAAACAGCGGTAGGGTCTGCTGGAAAAAAACAATTAAAAAGCTCATCCCAACCATAATTTGGTGAAAATCTTGGAATCATAAGAGACAACGTCCCACAAAAGTATTGGCCGAAGCCATATGTTGATGAAATCCAAATGAATGAACTTCCCAATTTTCATTGCTATTGTTTATGATCTTAAGAGTCAATAGAGGATCACTTAAATCAATTTGTGCAACAAGAGGGGTTGAACGAGATTTTAGTGATTTCATAATGTAGGAAACGAGCATTCTTTTCAATAACCTCTGAAACAGAGAAAAAGGAAAAACTAATAAACCCGCAAATCGCAAAATCGTTAATTTCCCTGGAGTATTGAAAACTTGTTTGCGTTTTATGGCTCGATAATGCCAGGTGAGAAAACTTCCATTATGTTCTATATTTTCAACAGGAATACCCTGAGTTGTCCAATCTTGAAAGGTTAAACTTACAACGCTCTTATCAATCCAATTCATATCATCTGTTTGAATTCCTTTGCGAACACAGGCATTGCGGAAGGATATGGCTATATAGGATTTTTTAGTCTTTTTTATTAGAATACCTGCATCTTCCAAGAAGTTGTTTTGTTGATCAATGTTTGCCTCTACGGAATAAAAAGATGTGTTTTTCAAGCCTATTTTTGAAAAAAAGGCCCAGCTATTAAAAACAGGCACAAAGTTTGAAGCATCTACACTTAAGGGAGTTACCGCATCTATAGTTTCTTGATGTTTTAATAAAAACCATTGCGTTTCCGAAGAACTTCCCAAATTTCTTTCTTTTTCTAAAGATATAAATCCACTTGGATAGACAATACTTGTTCCCCTATTTCCGATTTCTCCAGCATATGTTCCATCGGGAAAACAAAAAAGAGATACAAACTCTAGAGATTTTTTCATGGAAGAACTGATTAATTCTAACTCATTAAGAGCATAAGCTCCTGCAATAAGGTAATGATTTAAAAGCGTTTGATAACCAGGATCTGCTCCTCCATATTCAGGAAACCAATTTTCTTTAGGATGCTGAAGGCTTAAGAAATGATTAAGTTCTTCATTGTTTTCAGTAAGTCCTAAAAAACGTCGTGCCATTCTTTTAGAAAAAACAATTGTAGCCTCATGGTTTGCGATTACGCCATGAGTTTCTGGAGTTTTCTCGAGAAATTGGAAAGCTAACTTTACGATGCTTTTTATAACCTCTCGAAGATGAGGATCAAAATACTGAGGATAAACATAAAATGCGTAGAGCAAATTAAAAAGCACAAGAGCTGTAACGCAAACTGAACTTTCCCAAGGATAAGCTTCTTCAAAACTACCATTTCTTCTTTGTAATTTATTTATACCTAAAACATTTGCCTTTGTAATTTTGGTAATGCTTTCTTTTGGTAAGTTGAGGAGCTCATGAACGTCAAGAAATCCTGCAAGCCCTCCCTGCCAAGTGGCATTCGCAAAATCTTTCGTTTTCCAACTCCAATATTCCCTATCTGCGATTCCAAAACTTTTAGAGGTAGAATCGAGATCTATAGCATGAAGCCATCTTAAGCTACCTAAAGAGACACATTGTTCTAGCTTATGCATGCTATTATTTATTTCAAGTTTTTGGGACATTTCGTGCAAGATTCGCTTCGACAGCCTCTTTAAGGGTTAAAAATTGAAAATTATGATTTACAGCAAATGTTAAAAGTTCCTCCAACAGACCATCCCACTTATAAGATGGATGGGCCGCACGATCATGCCAATTAATTGATACACACCCATTCCTTTGGATTACTTTAGTTAAGAGAGATTTAGAAAATTTTGCAATACCTTCTTGGGGAATATTCATATCACAAAAGAGGGGTCCATCCATGAGAAGCAAAGGAACCTCCCAAATTGTATTTAATGAATGATTATCGGTTAGTATCTCAAAAGGTCGAGCCATTCCCCCTCTAAACCCCACACTTCCATTCCATCCCAATGTACTATCGATTTGAAACTTAGATTCTTTTATAATATTCCAGGCTTTTGTTCCAGGGAGATGAAGCCAGTGTTGGCGGAGTAAATCAATTTTCTTTCCTATAGCGGTTTCAAGATTTTGTTTTTCTCGCTCTAAGAAATTTTGACTCATTGAGTAAAAGCTCCCATGAAGCCCCACGTCACACTGAAATTTTTCTATCAGGAATTTAAACTCCGGAAAAGAATGGTGATGGACAGAATAAGAGGGATCCATAAGCCATTGCATGGGCCAAAAAAGAGGATTTTTTGATGCTAAGGGGGAAGCCACAAATACTGTAGCTACACTTTTGCTAGAACGAGAAAGTGGAGCGCTCAACTCTAAAAGTTTACTTAAAGAAGGTATAAAACTCCGCTCATTTTTTTTGAATGAGGTCATTTTACGTTCACCTATCAATCTTTTCAACGCAAGTTGAAGTGAGACATCAAGATGATCAATATCATGGGTGATACATAAGGTTGGTTGGCCTACTATCCGTTGACAATGCTGAAAGACACCCGTTTCTTGTAGCAAAGTTTCAATGCAAATTTCTGTATAGGGTTCAAGTTGAGGTGGGGTTAAAGAATATCCATAACGCGCACCAAAAAGGTCACTTGTAAACTGTTGTTCCCACTCTGTAAGAAGTGCTGGTTTTTCTATAAACCAGCTGTTTCGTAGCTGTTGTTCTATCTCTGCAGGAATATCAAAACAGGCTCGCGCACATAGAAACCACTGGTTTATTAAATAGGAAGAGACACTCATATAATCCCCCATTGAACCTGAAACTGCCTAGCCCAAGACTCAAGACTTAACAACATCCATATTCGATGAGCTCTTCTCTCATCCAGAGCAAAAGGTAGTTTTTTGTTAAAGTGGGATTGAAGAAGTTTTTTCCTATTTTCTTTTGAGATGAGAGGGTCGAGACAGTCTCCCTCTCTTAAAAGTCTTCTTTCAACTTCTGTCCTCAGTTCTTTTCGAAACCAATAACGAAAAGGGGTAGGAAACCCTCTTTTAGGTGCGTTTATAATTTCAGGGGGAAGCCAGAAGGACACTGCATCTTTAAAAAGCCCTTTAAGTCTACCTTGGGATAATTTCACTTCAGCGGAAATATTCTGAATCTGATTAATAAAGTCTGGACTCCAAAGAGGGGTTCTGGTCTCAAGACTAAAGGCCATAGAAATTTTATCTTCCACCAAAAGAAGACCTGGTAGATAAGTATTAATATAGTATGCTTCCAAAGCTTTCATGGATGTTGATAAATTGGAGGTTAAGAAAGCATTAAAAGTTGTTTCAGATTCATTATTACTAAGTATTTCAAATGGGGAATTGGACCAAAGACGAGGTGCCAAATAAATTTTTCCCCTTAACTTTTCAAAAAGAAGATTTAATAACCATGGCCATTCCTTTTGATTAAGAGAACAAAGACCTTTTAATGATGACAAGCGAGGGAATTTTTCAAGAATTAGACAGGCCTTGAGTAAGGGATATCCTAAAAACAACTCATCTCCCCCATGTCCTGCCAGAATCACTTTCCGGTATTCAGAGGCTTTTTTTGAAACGATCATTTGAGAAAAAGAGCCCATTCCCATGCGAGGTTCTTCTAAAATTCGGATGAGATTATCAAAAGATAAGATAAAGTCCTCAGGCGTTATGGGAACTTCGATTTGAGAAACTTGATAACGTTCTGCTGTTTTTCGAGCAAATTCTCTCTCATCATACCAGTTATCCTTCACATCATAATACCCTGTAAAGGCAAGAAGGTCTTTCTTGTATTGAGAAGCCACAGCAACAATAGTGCCACTATCCAAACCTCCTGAAAGATAAGCGCTTACTGGAACGTCACTCAAAAGATGGTTTTTTATTGTTTTTTCAATAGCTTTACGTACATGTTGGACACACTCATCGTAGTTTTTTGATAAAGAAGCTCCTTGATGTTGAATGGAGGTTTCTCGCGAAGATTGCCATTGTTCTAATTTCTGAGATACATTCCCATCAGAAGCCATAGTCAGCAAGAGACTTTGACCTGGCAAAAGCAAATGAATCCCCGAAAAAAGGCTTTTATTCTGTGGCCAATTTTCAAAGGTTAAATATGTTTTTAGCACTGTCTTTTCCACTTTAGGCAAATACGGTGGGAGTAAGGATAAAATTCCCTTAACTTCTGAAGAAAAAAGAACAGTTCCATCTTGCATAGAAGACCAATAGAGGGGTTTAATGCCAAGTGCGTCTCTAAATAAAAAAAGAGATTTTTTTTCTTTCTCATAGTAACTTCCAACAAACATACCATCCAATTGTTTTAATATGTTTTTTCGATGAGACTCTTTGAGAAGATAAAAGAGAGTTTCCGTATCACTATGTGTTTTAAAAACTACGGATTGATTCCTTAGGGACTGATGATTATATATTTCCCCATTGTAAACTAAAGCAGATTCCTTATCTACCATCGGTTGAGCTGCTGCTACAGATGAATCCAGGATAGTTAAACGTCGGTGACCTAAAAAACAAAATCCATCTTCTGAAAACCAACTCCCTTCGGCATCTGGGCCTCGATGAGAAAGGGCAGCAACCGCAATTTGGCATTGCCCTTTGAGAGATCGAACTGAAGGACCAAAGGCACCGACGATTCCACACATACGTTTATTCTTTTCCTAAAAGAGATTGATTCTCCAATACCGCCAGTAGATGTCGTAGATTTTCTTCGTGATTGATTCGAAGGATGTGAATAATCAAAAGAAAGGAAAAAGTGTTTAATCCCAAAATAAGCGTCCCCAACGCAATGAAGAAGGTATGCGGGGAGTGATCAAATGTTGTCTTTAAAGCGAGCCACAGACTTGGTGTAAATGCTTCTTGTAAATCCAAAGCCTTTATCACTTGAGAGATAAAGATAACACTTTCATAGATACCTATAAGCAAAAGAAGAAGCGTTATGTATTTGAAAAAACCATAAGGCTTAATGGCAAGAGCATAAAGAAGATGCTTTTGGCTAGACTTGAAAATATTTAACCCTCTTGTAGAGGAATTTGCTTTTTTTTCTCTCTTCCAAACGAGACGTCCAGGAATTTCTTGAATATTTGCGCCATTAAGAAAAAGCTTTTTTAAAATTTCTAAATGAAATTCTTTTCCTTTTTCTAATAAACAAAGATTTTGAACGACTTCTTTTCTATATCCTCGTACAACACACGTGACAGTAGATAGTTTTTGAGGAAAAAACCGAGAAAGAATCCAATTCGCTATTTTTGATAAAAGAAGTCGTGAAATGGGAACTCCTTGAACGGTACCACTTTTCATATAAGCACTTACAATGACAACATCAGTTTTTGGCTTATGTATAAAAACATCAAAAATTTGCTGAATATGATTAAGATCATAGCTTAAGTCAGCATCGAGAGAGATTATAAACTCGCCTGTTGCAGCTTGCAATCCTGCTCTTACAGCAGCGCCTCTTCCTTTATTCCGATCAAATGAAAGAATACGAATAGACTCAGTTTGAAAGGATTCTAATAATTTGAGAGTACCATCTGTACTACCATCATTAATCAAAATAATCTCCCATGAAGTGATACTCTGGAGATGAGACAAATAATCCTGCACTTGTCGAATAGTATCAGCGATAATTGATTCTTCATTAAAGCATGGGATAAGGATGGATACTTTTCCTTTGGAAAAGGGTGAAGGTATAGTTTTTAAATGGATAGCTGCGTTTTTCACTACTTGCAAGGCCTCACTTAATTAATAGGAGTCTTATTTGATAATTCTGGTAATTTAAAAACAACAAAATGTTTGTTTTCAAAAACCGTTGGAAATTCATATTGTTTTGTTATTTTTTCTCTCTGCATTACAATGTAATGAATTCCGTAGACTTTTTGAATATCTTCGAACCATCTTTCATCAAATCTATAAAATGCATTTTCAACATCAAAAGATAGCTTAGAATTACCATCTATGGCAGGGAAAAATCCAGTTAAATAGTTCTCAATGGGTAATTTAAGCAAGGAGAAACGATGCAGGCCCTCTCGGAACACATGCTCGTCAGAATCATAAAGCCATGAGGCATGCACCCATTCTCTGGAGCTACCAAAAGAGCTTCTTTGGGAGAAGTCTCTCCAACCATAGCGAATCCCAGGATCCACCATAAATAAAGCATTATGAGGTGTATAATTCTTCGCCCAAAGCTGCGTTTCTAGATAGTCTTTACCTCTCTCCAACTCACTGCCGACAAACAAGCGATGCCATTGGAAAACCCAAATTCCACCCAATATAATGGCTATAGGGAATAAGTATGTTAACTTCTTAAAGACGACATAATTTTTTTTCTCTAAAAAATCTAAAACTAGGAAAACAGCAAAAATAAAGAAAAAATAATTCCACCATCTGATTCCCACTGCTTTTATAAAAACAACTTTGAGTTCTGAGAATCCTGAATATCCTTTTAATCCCAATAAAAACAAAATAGTTCCTAAAGTTAGCCAAACAATCCATGTCCTTAAAGAAGAATAAGAAGGATGTTTAAAACTCTCCTCAATTGTTGAGCGGGCAAGTAAAAGCGTAGGTATAAGCATAAAAATACTATATCTCTGTAAAAAGGGGAGTAAAAATGTTGTGAGCGCCATAGACTTTTCTAATATCGTTCCCTGTTTTATGTCTTGAAAAAGACCACTTACAAGGTAAACCCATCCAAAAAAGAGGAGGAAAATAGAAGCACGATGAAGTGCTAGCTTAATAAGGAAAGGGGATGGGAAAAAAATAGAAATCAAAATTCCAACAATACTCAAGACAAGAGCACCTAATAAAATCAAGAGCACTTTTTTGTCCTTTTTCATCATTTCCTTTTGTGATGGAAAATATTGCGTAAGCAATAATAAAAAACAAAGGAAAGGAATGAAAAAACGCCAAGGATCATCTGTTAGAAGTCCCAAATGGTAAGGATACCAATGGAAACTACCCATGCGCGTTAGACTTACCCACAGATCCTGTGGGATAGCTCCAGAACTTGTTGTACTATGGAGTAAGAGCCAACTGATCCAAACCATAACTCCTATACCTAGGGAGAAAAAAGGGATGAAAATATGTTTTTGAAAGAATATTTTTGGAGAAGGTACAAAAGTAAAAAGAGCTAAAAATATAGCCATCGCTCCGATTATACTATGAGTCAGCATAGCGATCATGAAACAAAGCATTGCTGAAATGAATCGATCTTTGAGACACAGTAAAGTCCCTATAATAGCAAAAAAGTAAGCAAAAATATAAAATTGCCCTTGTGGGGAAAGACCAAAATTCGCTAGATTAGTATCTAGCCCATAACTTGAAGAAAAAACAAACCAGAGAGCAAAAACCTCTAAAAAACCACTTCGTGGTCTTAGTTCTTTAATAAGGAAAAAGCTTATTAAGAAAAGAGCAAAGTATTCAAAGACCATCATTCCCTTAAGTGTAAATTCTGGCGATATTCCGATGTATTTTTTAAGCAACGGATAAATAGCCATCAGAAGAGAGTTATCATAAGCTTCTACTCCACTTCTAAAATTAGAAACAAAATTCTCAGGAATTAATTTCAGATCGGTGTAATGAATAGGACTGAATCCACTGAGGGCTATTTTTTCATAGAGGCCCCAAAAATTAAAACAAGCAAAAGTGGCAATAAAAAGAAAAACCCCTAAGGATATGGTAATCCAGTCCTTTGTTTTTATTTCATCCATAAAATTCATGGGAACTTTTTCCTTTTATATTAAAAGAAATACAAGTTATTTAACAAAGGTAAATTTGACAAGCAAATTTAAATCTAATGGTAAAAATGGAAAAGGAAATTTCTGAATTATTCTGCTTTGAAAGCTAGATTTAAGACCATTTAACATCTCATCAATCATATTTGGATGTTCCCAACAAACAATCTTTTTTATATCCAAACCAAACTTCTTCTTAAGAGTCCGATTTGATGTCAGGAAACGGCCAAGTCCCCACGCTAATCCACCTTCTACAGGTACTGCACCAATAAACATACCTCCTGGACGCAGGATGCGATAAATTTCTTTTATCCACTCTTCTAAAGGATTCAGATGCTCAAATGAATAAAAACTAAGAACGACATCTTGGGAAGATGTTTCTAAAGGTAATAAATGGTTTCCAGACTCCAAGAGATGACATTTTAGAGGGATGCTCCATTGGTCTGCTTTTTGTTGAAGATTAGGAAAAAAGTCTTCACAAACATCAAGAGCATTATATTTTTTAGGAGTTCCAGTGAATAAAGGAAAATGATATCCTCCTCCTGGTCCTATTTCTGTTATGGTTTTACCTTGAAGATCAAATTTTTTTAAAATGTCGTATCCATTATTGTTGATAAATTTTTGAATTCCTCCCTTCCGCTGTGTTTCAAAATAAACCTCAGGGTAGATGGAAAGCCACTTCTCCCAATCTTTATCTCCAGTCCAGGGAGATTTTCCATATAGTTCCCTGTTTCCAAAAAGAGGAGTGGAAAGAAGTGAAGGAAGGTAGTGTCTAATCATAAGTTGAGTGGCCTTTCTAATTTTTTACAAGCATAGCATAGGTTCTTTTTGCATATTCAAAAACTTCATATTCATTAAATCCATTTTTTTTGTAGAATTGCTCTGCTCTTCCTCCTTTTATTGTTTTTACATAAAGGGGAGATAAATTGCATCTTCTTAAAAGTTCAGAACCATGCCCTTTCCCTTTTTTCGTAGAAAACATAAATGCAATTTGAGGAGAAGGATTGGGATGTTTTTTATTCGACCATAAACAATTTCGAAATTGTTTTTCAAATATTTTTGGTAGCATTGCCATTATAAAGGAAGGAAAAGTTTTTATAATAACACGTCGCCAGAAGGAATCAGCTCGATAAGTTATAATACACCTTGCTGATTTATAATTTATTATTTCTTCTGAAGCAGAAGCATAAATAAATTGATAAAAACGAGTAAGATACCTTAATCCAAGAGATGGAAGAATATCATCTGGTAAACTATTTAAATGAGAAATGGCCAATTTTCTTGCACATTCGTTTGTTTTTGACATCAATAACTATTGAACCTTTTCAAAAAAAATCAAAGCATTTCACTCATGTTTTCCAATTTAAAGCAATTAAACCCCCGGTAGCCATAAAAGCACCTAAGTATTGCACCAAACTGAGTTCTTCTCCATACATATAATTGTAGATAAAAATTATTATCATAACAATCGTTACAGTAGTAAGCACAACTTGAGCAACAGGGATTATACGCAAAAGAAAAATAAATAATACAAAACTAACTCCGTAAAGCAGAATTCCCCCATATAAGTAATAATTAGAAATAGAATAAGCGAACCAATGAGAGACGGAAAAAGGAGAAGGGATGCCCTTTGCATAAAAGGAAAACAAGCACTGGGCCGTTGCAAGGCAAAAACTCGTAATAGTATAGAATAATATTCTCTCCAAAAGACTCACTTCATGTTCCTAATGGTATGTTATTTATATTTTGTCTTTATAATTTAGGATCACCCTACTAAGCAAACGGTAATTTTTTACATTAAATTACATCTAAATTTTTTCATCATCTGATATTAGCATTCTTTGCCTTTACATATTTAAAATTTTAGTAAAATTTAATTAAACTTTTAATATTTGCATATTCTTTAATAAAGCTTTATATACCTCCT
>JAIESK010000116.1 GCA_019746105.1 Alphaproteobacteria bacterium | reverse complement strand
AATGGCGGAGAGAGAGGGATTCGAACCCTCGATACGGGTTTAAGCCCGTATAACGGTTTAGCAAACTGTTTAAATAAAAAACTCAGAACAAATCTTAATCAATAAACATAATTAAATAGCCATTTTTAGACATTTTAATTGTTGTAGATTGTTCTGTTTTTTTGACATTTTTTACCTTCAATTGTCCCATGAGTGTCCCGTTAATGAAAACGCTTTAAACCCAATTTAGCTTTGACTTTTGTTCTGATTCCTGATGGAAACCAATTATATCCTAATTTTGAATATCCTCCAAAAGAAGCTTCGTTAAAAAATAAAAGAGAATCATGGGGACGTTGAATGTCTTGCAGACTTTTTTTTAATTCCGGGTAAAAATAAGCATCTTTGTAATCAGTAGGTCTAGAGTTAGAGTCCCTCAGCTGGAACTAGGTAAATCAAGGCTTGATCGAATATTTTTCTTTTTCAAGAAAATTCTTAGGTAGCAAATAGGTAGCATAAAACAGAAAAATAGCTAGTAGGGTCTCAATATGTTTAGCGTCAACTATTTTCTTAATTCCATTCGTGATTCAACTGATGTTACTTGTAATTCAAAGTTTTTTCATATCTTATGATTATATTGTGTTAATAAGCGTTTATTGCAATAGAAATATCGCCCATCAAGTTTTTAGACTTTAGTTACTTTATGTGTTTGCGCAATAAGCCTGAATCCAAATTGCCATAACTTATATTTCAGAAAATCCCCATTTTCATTCCGGAGGATCAGTTTTGCAGAGTCCTAGTACCGTTAAAGACGTTGCCCTTAACAGAAATAATAAAGATCATTTTCCTCCCGCCGGATGATACTTATCATTTGAAGCAGTCTTGCGTTTACAGGTCCCAGGCTCACAATAAAAATTTCAAACTCTTAGCAGAGAAAGAGCCTTATATACACAATTATGTATGTCCCATTCCTTAATAAAGAGAAGAAATCCAGCGACAACGAATGCACACTTAATGTACAGACTCTAAGCTGCTGCCGATTTTCATACTAAAAAGGTAAGAGAGTAGTATAGGTTTATTTTTTGCCGAGAGATTCCGTAACGAGAATTGTAAAAGGCTTGTCGAGGAGTAATAAGGAATTGAATCTCTAAAGGCTTTTGTCTGTTCGTTGTACAAAAGATCAACGACTTACAATCGGAAAGAAAAAACATACTACTTTTCTCCTGCTATTTTAACAAGAGAGTCATTAATGAATGAGTATTTTGCAGATATTATTATAAAAACATCAAGAGACAGTAGCGACATCAAAACAGAAGATTAGAAAAATTACAATTAACTACAGCAACAAATGATTTGTTGGTCAACCAATAATAGATATTGCAATCGTTATAGCAATAATAGCGATTGCAAATAATTCTCAATCGATTAGAGAAAGAATCTCCTATACTCATATAATTTGAGCTTATTTTGCCAAAAAATCATTCTTTCTAAATAGAGAAGCTTCCCCTGAGGCTTACGAAGCATCGATGTTGATGATGCTTACTGGGGGAAGGCTGGTAAGGTGCCGTAGTTCTGAAAACAAGTCTCCCTTCTTAGCACCGTTGTTTAAAAAACTCAGAGGATCATCCTTTACGAATTAAACGAAGCGTTGTAAAAGGATTTAAAAAAGAAGAGATTATGAAACGCTCGATCAGAACATATCATTAGAGTCCTGCATTTCTAAATCATTAATAAAATTTAATGAAGAAAAAGGGCTTTTAACTACCTCAGTGACAATAGCTTGTGTATTTGGATTTCTTATTATAGTTTCTATCAAGAAATGTTCTTTCAGAAACTGACTAAATGGAGTATTCGAAACTGTGATCCCCAACTTCTCAAGAAGTTGGGCAGAAAAGATAGCAGGGTTTAAGCAATTTTGTCTTTTATCATCTTGATCTATAAAAAAACCAGACCATGAGCATGGTGAAAAATATTTATTATTCTGCTTCAATTCATAAATAGAAGTTAGTATGTCAGGAATACTAATTGCTCTACCAAACGTACCTTCCATAATTTTGTCAGATTGAATGTTGTTATAAAAGAAATTTGCTTTTTTATCTGAAAGCGTTAAAGATTTATCTTCCTCAAATTTATATTCTTTATTTTCGGAATCTACTCTACAAAGAACTGCCTCATCCTCTTTAATATTTTCTTGCACTTTCCATTCAATTTGAACATTTGATTCAAATGTTACATTTGTATCTAATTTTTTATCAACCCATCCAGGAAGCTTTGGCCTAAGATGCGCAGCTAACTCATAAATAATCTTTGTACCTCTAGTTGTTTGTATTGCTAAATCTACATAAGGTGTTTCAATCCAATTTACGGTATTTTTGGCAAAATCTTCCCCGTACTTTTCTCCAAAATAATTAGATCCAATATATTTTCCAAGATACAAACCTAATCCCCCACCAATACATATGCCTCCAGAGTACCATATCCAATTCTCAGCAGTATTAAAATGAACCATGAAATTAATGCCACTTAATACCTCAAGTGTATATACTCCATAAGATCCCAAAGTTGCACCTAAAATACCACCTATTAATCCATATTTTTTACGAAATTTATTTTTAAGCGTATCAATAGAACATTCGACAAAATTTGGCTCTTCAAACATTGGTAAACGATTATGGAAAACGCAAAATTTTGTTTCCATTTCATCTCCATCAAAAATAGGAATAAGTGAATCCTCTGTATTTTTATCAATGTCTTTCAAGATTCTTTTTAATAGATCATAATTAGTATCAATACTAAGTATTCCTCGGTTGCTATATAACTCAGAAATAATTAATGTTCTTGTAGCAGGTTTATCTAATTTATAATGTGACTCTAATAAACAACCCAAAGAAGTATCTTTAAGAGCAATACCAAGCTTTCCAAGGAGTCTGCAAACAAAAATAGGGGGATTAATAACATCTAACAAATCACTATTTTCTTCATCTATGCAACCTGACCATGAACAAAGTGGAAAATCCCCTTTTTCTGATTGCATATGATAAATGGATCTTACTAACTCGTATAGAGAAATGGCTTTAGGTAAAGTCCCTTTAAAAACCTCATTCATAGCTAGTCCGTCAGATGAAGCATGTAGCCTCATATCTGAAAAAATTAAATTAGTATGCTTAAATTTCTCTTTCATCTTATCAACTGACGCCACTGTAAAATATTTAGTGTCATTTATTGAGCTGAAATCTTGTGGAGAGGATAATTCACAAATTTCTGTTTGCAGTAATGGCTCTAAGATTGAGCTATCAGCAAGAGTTACTGCAGTTCTATTAATAATTTGCTCTTGAAAATTTGAATTATCTCCTAGACGATAACTAACTTTTATAGCTGATAAGAAAGTCTTGTCATTATCCAATTTTGCATCTTTCCATCCTGGAGTAGGCCTTAAACATGCGGATGCTTCATAAACTATGTCTCCTTTTAAGGTTGTTCTAAACATTACATCCAAATATGATTCTTCAATCCATTCTTTATTTTGCTCAAAATTTGTTTGTTCTTCATTAAATTGAGCGATTTCAGTTCCCCAATCCTTATACCCTTTGTAAAATCCGTTAGCTCCGGCAATAATGCTAGTAACTATAAGAGAAGAAGTATATAACGCCGTGTAACAATATTCCTCAGAATTAAACAATAAAAAATCTTCAAGATTGTGATTGCAGAAAAAATTATAGGTAGGAAATGGATTATCTAATAAAGGTTTCATGCTGCAACATAATGCGTAATACAAAAAATAGCTAGTGACTGCTGCTGCAAAAATTGTTCCCTTCTTTGCCAGATTCCCAAATGATTTTCCAAGATCATTACCAAACGCTCCTCCTACAATTATAGGAGGGATTGCACTTGAATAATATAAAACAGCACTAAAACAGCCCCAACTCGAACATACAGGGAGACTATAAGTGGACATAATACTACGATCTATTATATCAACGGGTAAATTAGCAAGCGTTATACCTAAACTCACCCCACTTAATGCACCAAGCACTCCCCATTTTCTACACTGCCAATTTATTTCGTTAGAACGTATTTGTTCAAGGGAGATCTCTTGATCAAATGGAGAACCATTAGTTCGCACTGGTATATTGCCTAAATAAATATGAAATGTAGTCTCAAGCTCATCTCTACCATTCTTTTCCTCTTCTGCTGAGAAAGCAAATGCGCACCAGAATGATAAAACTAACATTATTTTTAAGAACTCAGAAAAATTATTTTTCATTAAAGCATTCTCTCTTTCAGTATAAAAATTTATACAAACCTCAAAAAAACAATTAATTTCCTTAGAAAATATATTTATAATAAATTATTTCCATTTTTCTAAATAGTTGAAAATTACCAGAAAATTTATGGCTTGAAAGTAATTAAACAGGACTGCATGAAGCTTCGATTAAAATTTTTCTTAAAACAAACTTTCTTGCAGACTACGTGCCCCAAGCGAATATGAGCACCACTTGGATAAAAAAAATTTTGTTATAAGTAGTAAGAAAATCATAAGACTTTAGCAAAAATCTCTTTCAGGATGGACATCCTGAAAGAGATGGGGTGAGATTGGTTAGAGCATCTCTTGAGTTTTTATGCTCGTTTTTTAGCTTAACCCTCATCCCCATAGCTTTTATTCGTACTGTTGATTTACCTTTTATGGTCGCATCCAAGAAGAAATATAGCATGGACCAATACTTATTATTCTATAGGCGTAGACATCTCAAAAACAAGAGTGGACTTTTTTGATGAAAGAAACAGAAAAAATATTTCATTTTCTAACAATGAACAACAAGGAATTAGAAAGTTTCTGAGTTATCTGGACAATAACCACACTCATCTACAGCGTATTGTCATAGAACCTTCAGGAGGTAAGACGATGAAGTCTTGTTGAAAGACTCTTGCATATAATGCGCAAAAGTAAGGGATTTGTTATAGTGAGTCATAGGCAGCAGTACATATAACGATAAAGATATCATGTCATTTTTAGTATATGAAGCAGCGCAAAGACTAGAGAAAAACAGTTTAATGAAGTTAAGCCGAGTCATAAATTGGCAAAGCCTAAGGTCAAAGTTAGGCAAATTAGGAAGATCAGGATATGGTTCCAAAGGTTATAATCCTACAGTTATTAAAAGCATTGATACTGCAGGCTTGTCATAATCTAAGCGATGAAGGATTAGAAAAAGCGTTAAGAGTGAGACTGGATTTTATGGCAATCACGGGCTTTGTTGATGTCCCTGATCATACAACTTTTTGCCGATTCCGTAATTTATTAACCGAGTTAAAACTATGGGATGGATTATTAAGAGAAGTCAATCGCCAGCTTGAGAAAGGCTGTTTAAAAAGTTAAAGAATCTCAAGGTGCAATTCTTGATGCCACTATTATTGAATCAGCGGCAAGACCGAGGCGAGAGTTTGAAGCTATTGCTGCTGTTAACTCATTGGCAGAAAAAATTTAACTGAATTAGTTTAGATCCGTTACCGAGCAGAACCGTGTTTTTGTTCTAACCTCTTAACACTTACTGAGGGCTACATAACCCAAATCTCTTATTTTCTTTTCATTAATTGATTAGCGATTATAGTTAATGTTGATTCATTAACTCTATTATGATCTAAGCTTAGTTTTGATAAATTACGATTAATTGTTAAAGATGAAAGCAAACTTTGTCCCCCTGAATCATTAATATTGTTAAATCGCATATGCAGAACTTGCAAAGTACTATTTACCTTTAAAGCCGATGAAATAAGAGAAGTTCCATAATCACCAAAGCGATTATTGCTTACATCAAGAAAGAGTAATGCATTATTTTCTTGAAGCATCTCTGACAAAAACAAAGCCCCTCTCGAATCAATCATATTATTTTGTAGATCCAAATATGTAACAGTTTTATTTCTTTTTAAAGCTGCTGAGATTGTTTCCGCCCCTTGATTTCCAAGAGTATTTGATCTTAGAGAAACTGTTTTCAATGCAAATAGGTCCAAGCCTAATGAATTAGAAAATGAAGCAATCTCTGGTAGCTCAAGTCTATTTTCACTTAAATAAAGCGTATTTATATTCAAACTTTTTCTCAAAACTGCTAACAGCAAATTGAGTTCGACATTTCCTAACGGGATATTTTGCAAATCCAGTATATTTTCTTCTAAATTTTCATATGCAGTACGCAGTTTTTCTTGTAAAAGTTTGCTGGTAAGAGTAACTAAAGACTCATAAAATACAAGCTGTTCTTCGGCGTATTGATTCAATAGCTTTATTGTAGCTGCGTGGGTAGGGTTTTCTATACTATCAAACTCTATTGATTGCTCAATTGGTAACTCCTTACCAATACGCTGCATAGCTTGACGATAAATTTCTGCTTCTTCTGTTAGATTTTCAGAAACAAGTACACATCCGTCATGAAAAATTTTTCCTAACTCTAAAGCAGCAACCATAATACCTTTACTGTTTAATACTTCTAAAGCTCTGAGAGCATCAGGCTTATTTTGTTTTGCTGCCATACTATAAAGTTGCACTGCTTTTTTGTAGTTTTTTCCTTCAGAGCGTTGCCCTAGTGTATATAGATCTTTATCTGAATCAGCCTCGACATGCATGAGCGAAGGAGAGGTTACAACAAAGTCAGCAAAATCTTCTGACTCTAAAGCAGGAGTACCTTGTATATTAAGATAACGTAATTGCGGAGTCATTCCTCTTAAAAACACAAGTTTAGGCGCTCTGCTTACGTTCAATGAATCAAGCAATGGTGCATCAATGTTAAAATGGCTTAGTTCATCAGAACAACTTAAATTTAAATAGCGTAACTGTGTAAATGGAAGAGCAGTAGCCAGATTGGAAACTAATCCAGTAGGCTTATATGAAAACGCCCTAAGTGTTTGATTATGCGATAAGTCTAAAGAAAGAAGATTAGCACATTTTCTAGATAGAAAATTAACACCACCTTCTTTTATTCCCTGGCATCCAGGTAAATGAATATGGGTTAAATCTTGCAAACTTGTCTCTGGCCAGCTTTTTAAATCAGCTGTATTAAAACTTTGATGATTTTTTAAAGTTAACTTCGCAATCTTAAGATGAGTTTTAATCTTCTGAGCTAATTGTTGTAAATAAGCTTCTCCAATTTCTCTTGAAAGGGGAAAAGCAAAATCCATCTGTTCTAAAACGTCCTCTATCTGATCTCCACATAGTAAATGTCGAAAAGCCTCTAATCTACCTGATTGAACTTGATCAAATTCTTGTCTTTGAGCAATAATTTTTGTAAGTTCTTCGTGGGCTTGGCTGGGACTAAACTGCTCATTTTTTAAAATCAGTTCTCGAATACGAGCGTCATTGGGAATACCAGAGCTCTGAAAAATATCTGCAGGCCTTGACATTGTCACAATGGCTTGTTGACCTTCTATAAGTTTAAATCTTTCAAGAGGTGTTAAAGGGGAATAAAGTCTATCTATATAACGTCTATTTAAAGTTGGTTCAAGGGCAATAAAAATTTCCAGAGGTGTAACATCAGCTTTACTTGAAAGTTCCTGCTTTAATTTCATGTATTTTGTATACAATCTTGCAATTGTATGGGGGGCAAATGGAATGCCAATAAAGCTTTGGTATTTTTCAAAAAGTAACCGCGTGTGATTAGGATCATTAAATATATTGAAATATTGGCTCGAGAGGGTGTGCAAACGATATAACCAATGCTCAAGAATTGTATTGACAGGAGCATTTAAAAAGAGTGTGCGAGTTTCTTCAGGGATGGGTTCTTTCATATGATCAAAGGCATATAAAATTGTTTTAGATTGAATTGATGCTTTATGAAATAAGCCTGATACTGAAGCAACTGCAGGGACAAAAGCATGATCATTATCTACGCTAATGAGCCTATATGTTCTTTGTCTCGTGGTGGATATTAACTCTTCAACAACATAATTATCGCTTTTTCCATCTTCTGGATTAATAAGCATAGCCATTAAAGTTTCATTATAAAGACTTACTCTATCCATATTTCTTAAAAGATCAGTACGTTCTCTTTCCTGTGAAAAAACATGTTTTAAGTTACGCCCTTCCACGCCTAGTGAGACAAGTACTGGAGTATTTTCAAGGTCAGCATATTTATATTTTGTGGGAGATTTTTCTCCAGATGAGGTAGCAATCGGCACACGAATTCGATTTGAAACTTTAAAAAGTTCTGACTTTGATGTCCCAAAACCAATAAAAGAATGGGTTAATAAGCTAACTGCGGCCTCTACGCCAGGCAACTCGGGAAAAAATTTAAAATATAAAGTATATTGACTGATATCGTCTTGATAACTTGCTTTTGCAACAGTTCCTCTTCCTTCTATATTATGGCGCCTAACGCACATCTTTTCATCAAAGATTTGCTGAAAACTATTAAGGGGTAGTGTTTTTGCTCCGGTTTGTGTTCCAATCATTTCTATAGATGAAAGAGGAATATTAATACCTAAAGAATCTCCTAAAATATGTTCTATTCCCATTCGAAATCGAAGATCACTATTTCTTGCTTCAAGTATTTTAAATTCTTTAATAGTTTCAATGAGTTCTGAATCATGAGGGGTTTGCCTTTTTAGCTTTAATAAGTGTCCATAGAATTTAATACCCAACGTTGGCCTTAATTTAGCTCCAGCTCCTTTTTGCATAAGGATACGAAACGGTTTTAATAACTTTTTATCAAGAATTATATCCAAAGGGCTTATACCATATAGGTCTAAAGCTTCCAATGTTGTGTTTGTGGATATCAAATTAAGAAGTTCATTATGCCATGGAGTTTCTTCCCATGTTTCAAGCAGAAGATGAAGTAAAGTTTTTTTATAAGTTGGGTGCTCTATTTCAGCTAATGAAGGATTACGTTTGTAAAAAAACTGAAAAATTTGTGCTGAAGCCTTTTCTTCAAAAAGCTGCCATAACAATAAAGGATTATCCCAACTGCTATGCGTAGTATACAGTCCTTGATCATAAAGATGATTGACAATAAAAGTCATAATCTCAAGAAGTCTAGCTGAAGAAAGAGATGTTAAATCAAAGGTATTCAGTAAATCTTGGATAAGAACTAAAGGAGGGTGGGAAGTTTCATCAAGATGATTATTTTCTCTAATATATGCTTTTTCATCACTAGACAAAGGTCTTTGTAAAATAGTTTCAAGGTCATCATTATAAAGAGCGCACATGATTTCTTGAAGATCAGAGAACCGATTTTTTAAAGAATGGTATGCTTCATAGACAAGAGGATTATTGTTACGATAAACTTCATAAAAAACTTGATCATGCGTTAAGACTTCATTTTGTTCAACCAAGGATTTTAATTGCCCAAGACGTCTTCGAAGATTCATAACAACAGAAGAAGAAAACTGTATTGGAACACATAGTTCTTTACCACTATGCTCGAGAAACCCCCACGTATAGGATTCATTATCCATGCCAAAATCAGCATAAGCTTGGTTGTATTTATATAACGCGTATAACCATCGTAAAATTACAAGATCCGGAGAAAGCACTGATAATGCTCCTCGTATAGTAGAATCTATTAATTCATTAGGAAGAATTGGCAAACTGTATAAAACATTCTTTAATCCTATATAATATTTGCCCCCTGCTTCATAAAGAGGGGGTTGAAAGACATTATCACTATCAATTGCAACCAAATAGCCATTTTCATCACAGATAAAATTATCCGCTTTATAATCAGAAGGTTCCATTAATAGACCACCAAGATAAAGAGAACTATATCGTTGTCTATTAAGAGATGTTAAAAAGGAAACATCACTTTTTAAACGTTTGTCAAAATCCTCTCCTAATACAGCTAAAGAAACCTGACCAATATAATCACTCTGTCCACTTGCAACAAATGTTTGAATAACGGAAGGATCTTCGTGAAAATAATCAGCAACTGTTTTTCCTTCAAGGGGAAGTAAATTAAGTTTTCGATTAATTTGTTCATCCGTTGAGCGTTTAACAGAAACATGATTAATTTTTAGCAATGAAATTGGGTTTATAGCCCTATCCCCGAATAAATAATGCTGTAATAAAAATGCAGACACTTCCAGACCAGGACAAAGAGATGTTAAGCCGTCATTTTTAAAAAACACATTCCCAATACGCTGGACTAGATGGGTGCCAGGGTGTTCACGCTGTAAATGGTAACCATATTCATCTGTCATGAGAGCAAAACGTGCTTTTTCTGGCGATACCATAAACCGGCACGTAATTCCTTCAATACATATAGTTTTTTCTAAAGAAGTATTCCGTTGTTCTGGAATTAAAGCACAAAGCCTATCTCGATAAGCCTCATAAATGCTAATTAAAGGATTTAGAAAGTCAGCAATTTCAGGACCGAGGTTGACACTTTTTAGTTTTGCAATCACGGCTGTTAAAGGGGAAAGTGCAGGATGATTTTTTGGAGGAGACGCAGTAAATAAAAAACGCCTTCCTTCATCATGGGTTGACGGTAGAACAAGCAACGGTGGAGAAAGAAGTTTCTTAATTTCTTCGGCAAAAAGTGAATCTTTTTTATCTCTAAGGTTTGATGTTAAATGTTGATATGCCTTTTGTTTAAAGGAAAAGAAATCGTCATGTTCTCCCTCAAAAGCAATTTTGACATGCTGCTCTAATAAAGAAATCGATTCCTTAACACTGCTAATAGAATCATCTAGAGCTAACGACGCCTTTATACATACTGTTGAAAGGTATAAAATTAATCTAATACGTTTTACCGTTGGCAAGCAACGAATCATGATAAGGTCTTATCCATTTTCCTGTTATAAAGATAGTTCAGTCAGATAACCATAAGTTTTAAGAATATATTCAAAGAGTTTAGGTTTATAGCATGCTAAACGGACTTCACTCCCCACAGCTGCCGGCCTTAAGTCTTCAGCAAAAGGGTCAAAGTATAAGGAATTCGGATGCTCCTCTAACGAAGCCGTACGATACTCCGAAAATAAAAACTCATCATGCGCAACAAAGTCTTCAATATCACTAGTTGTTAAGTTTGAATTTTGTGGATCATATAAGGATTTTTGCAATAAAGAAATAAGGAGTTGAGGCGTTAAAGCAGGAATCATACCTTTTTTTTGCTGACTTGAATGGGTAATACCTCCCTGCATAAAAGAAGTAACAGACGTTGTTACAGAAGACAACGCTTCTTCAGTAATCTCTAAAGATGACAAGTGATTGTCGTGCGTTACCCCTAACGCTAACCTAAGCGCATTGTAAACTTCCTTTTTACCACCTGTTAAAGACTGATGTAACTTTATGAAACGATGCTTGTAATCATGGATAATTTTACTTATTTTTAGGGCAAGAGGCATTTCCCCGTCTTGCTTTTGTTGATAAAGGATGCGCCAGTTTTCGTTTTCAAGGAATCTATCTAAAATATCGGAAAATAATTGGGCTGAGATTTCTTTTTCATACCAGTTTTTTTCATCAATAAAAGAGGCAATATGGCTCATAAGACGTAAAAGCATCCTACCTTGCCCCATAAGTTTACGTTCATCCTCTTTATAATGACTTAAAAAAGTATCTTTTCCTGTATAAGACGAACTCGTTGCTTGTGTATACCACCATACAAACATCTTCTTTAAATGATTATTTCCTTGATCTATGAAACCAGAAAGATATTTACGAATAAAAACTAAATGACGTTGATCATAAAAAGCATGATTTCTGTAAAAAGGATCATCATAGGCTGCATATAAAGCTTGTGCTACAGATTCCAATTGAGCAGATTGCACCATTTCTTCAGAGATATCATCATATGTTGAAATATAGTCAGAACTATAAGGATCAAACGGGATGATTTCATAATTAACTTGAAGTGAAGATCTATCTTGCATTTCTTGAAAACGAGCTAAAAGGACTTTAACACTCTCTAATAGTTGACTGTGGGAAGAAGTATTAGCAGCAGCAACAGCAGCTTCTTTTGCAACACGCTTTGAATGCTTAAGTTGCTGCACCCGAGTATGAATTTCATCTACTGCATGATATTCCATCATGGGAGGAGGTAGAAAATCTTGCAGACTGCTGAGTTTTAAAATAGCAGCCATATGATTATTTTCAGCAGCTGCAAGAATCATATTTTCCGCTCGGGAGGCATCTAAGGGAGTTTCCCAACCGTATAGATAAAAACGAGCAAGATTTAATAAAGCACCCGCATGGTCAGGTACTAAGCTCAAAACAGCTTCATATCCTTCTCTAGCTTTTGCGTATTTTCCAGATGCTTCCTCATATCTTTCCGTTAAGCGCGCAACATTAAAGATCGCACTTACACTTCCATGATAAGCGGCCCGTTTATACCAAAATAAGGCTTTTTTTGGGCTTGATTTATTTCCAAAACATACAGAATAGAAAAGGGCAAGTCTTTTCTGAGCACTTTCATCCTCTAATTGAGCAGCGGATAAATAAAGATCAAAAGCCCCTTTTATATCAGGCCAAATATCATTTTCCCAAAGAAGTAAATCCGCTAACTCACGACATGCTTTTGCATGATCTAATTCAACGGCTCTTCCATACCATAACAGCATATCTTTCATTGAAATTAATGAGGTTTGTCCTTGCTTATGTCTCACGGCAAGCTGATAGGCGGCTTCTCCATGTCCATTCTTCCAAGCACGTTCTAACCACAAATTAATAAGCTGCGGAGAAAAATAATTAGGTTGTTGGCTCATTAATTGAGCTAACTCAAATTGAGCCTCCTTATCGTTTTGATACATAGCTCGACAACGTAAAACATTAAAACGTATAGTTGGATGCGCGTCTGAATGAGGTACATAATATTCCTGGTAAACTGAATGAGGATCAAAAGAGGAACTTTTTGCTCTTCCCCTACCGTTCTCATACATCCAAGCCAAATTATTACCAGCCTCTCTTAAACCCAAATCAAATGCATTACTATAGTATAAAAAAGCTCGAACTTCTTCATCAAATGTTCCATAAGTTTCAAAGATATAAGCCGCTTTAAAAAGTGCAATTGGATCTTTTTTTCGAGCTTTTTCAAGAACCTCTTCTAAATTCGTAAGAGTAAGACCTTTCATACTAATAAGAACATCATTATCTCTAATTTCTGTAATGCGCCCCTTGTATTCAAAAAGTGGAAAAGAAGCCCGAATGATTTTTTCTTGTTCGGACGTTAAGAGTGTATAAGAAAGATTTGCATTATAAAAATCGGATTCTTCTATATTAATATCCCGTATATCTAGATTGCTAAAATCTGTAGATTTTAAACATTTATGTTTTAAGGACACTGTGGCTGGGTTTATGGCTTGAAAGCTTCTTTCTATCAGCTCTCTATGGAATATATCATTAGAAGATGTATTGATCAATTCCGACCCTAATAAAAGAGAAGAAAAAACATAATTTAAAAAAATTATTACAACAAAATATTGATATTTCATAATAAAAAACAAATCAATTAAATTCTTTAATGAAAAATAAAATATTTTTTACCCTCTAACAAGTTGAATTAAATAAGAGACATCTCATGGTTCTAATGTATTTACAGCATTTCTATTGATTACTAATATCAGCCGAGTTAGTATCAAACGTTATTAACATTGATAAAATGCGTAACGATTTTATTTACATTGTTAAGTCTATCTTTTTCGTTGCAATTTTTTTAATAAACCAGCGATCATGTGATACTGCTATTATAGGTCCCTTAAAATCAATTAAAGCACTCTCAATTTGCTCTATGCTCGCAAGATCTATATGATTCGTAGGCTCATCTAAAATTAGAAAATTTGCTTCTTGCAACATTATACAAGCCAACTGTGCCTTGCGTTGTTTACCTGTACTTACAGTTGCTATTTTCTGTCCTATTTCAAAAGGATCAAATAATCCAATTTTTTTAAGTCTTTCACAAATCTCTTCCTTAGATTTATGAGTATTTTCTTGATAGTATTCTAATAGCGTCAAATTTGGATTTATAGATTCTTGTTCTTGGTCAAGGTAACCAAACTTAACACTTGTGGACGTTACAATAGATCCCTTTTTAGAAGACAATTGGCCTATAATTGTTTTTAGAAGGGTGGTCTTCCCTGATCCATTTTTCCCAGTTATTATAAGCTTTTCTCCATTTAATACTGAAAAACTCAATTTGTCTAAAAGTACTCTATCTCCTATTCCAATAGTTAAGTCCGTAACCTGCAAACTTAACTCATCCCCTTGATAGTTTTCTGAAAAATCTGGAGATATAACTTTTCTTTTGTATGGTATTAATACAGTTTGCTCTTCAATTCGTTCAATTTTTTCATGAAGTTGATTAATAACTCTTTTTTGACTCTTTTGTTTTCCATCTCCTCTGGCATTAAAACCTAATTTATCATTGTCTCTTCTTCTGACTTTTTGGGGAGATGCTTCTTTATTATCTTTAAGTCTAACCTCCAAGAAAGCTCTCTCTTTTTGCTGCCTTTCAAATAATTGCTTTTTTCTTTCATATTCTTTTTGCTTTTCAGTTAGATAAAAAGAATATCCACCCCTAAATTTCTGCAGTTTATGATTATCAGGAGTAAGCTCTAACATAGCATTTGCTGTATTATTTATTAACATACGATCATGGCTAACAACAATCCACGCTCCATAATAATTTTTCAAAGCGTTTTCAAGCCATTTGCAAGATTTTTCATCAAGGTGATTAGTCGGCTCATCAAAAAGTAACAAATCAAATCCTACAGAAAAGATCGCAGACAAAATAACTTTTGTCTTCTGCCCTCCACTTAAATCGTGAAAAGGAAAATCTAACGAATAAGTTCCCATATCTAAATTACGGAGAGTTTTCGAAAATAGATATCCACCTTTTCTATTAAATTCTTGCAACAAAGTTGACGAAATCAAAGATGAATCTTTTCCTAAAAATGATGAAAGAAGAGGGTCTCCAAGATAATATATGAAGCAGTCGCGTATGTTTTTAATATTTATTAACCTTGGATTTTGCGGAAGATATCCTATTTTCCCTTTTGCAACTATCTTTCCTGAATCTGGAGATATTTCACCGGCTATAAGTCTAAGAACTGTAGATTTTCCTACTCCATTTTCACCAACTAAAACAATCTTTTCCCCTGGAGAAAGAGAGAAATTTGCATCTTCTAATATAACTACCTCTGCATTTCTTGCAAAAGAAAGATCTTTAAAATTTACTGCCCCTAATTCACCTTCACTTTTATCATACATTATTTCCTCATAATCATCTTCACTCCTACTTTTTTTACTATAATATCTTGAAGAAGAAGCTAAAAAAACATCAGATAAAAAGCTCATTTTTCGAACCGAGAAAAAATCATGTTTTTTATTCATTAAACTTTTAGGTTTCATTTGTAAACCTTGAAATGAAGTAGACAAACAAAGTGGTTTATTAATCTTTACTTGGAAAGCCTGTCTCTTAAATTCTGGAAACTTTGTTGGAACATCACAAAACGAAAAAGATGAAAAAAACTTACGAGAAAGGTGAGTCATCTCATATAGATCTCTTAACATAACGCTTCTTGTCTTTATTGTTGAGGTAGAGGCAAAAACTGAAATACTGCCCCACCCCCAAGCAAAAAAAATAAAAAAGAATACTAAGCTTTTTTTAAGTAACAATATCATTCTTGTGCAAATCACAGAGTAAATTCTCACCTTATAATTATCCATAAACTCAGCGCAAACTTTAGTGTAAGTAATCGTGGTATAAAATTTAATGACGAACAATAAGAAATATAAAAAAAATTCTCTTCTTTAATATTCGGTACACACAAAAGGAATTTATCGCTAATAAAAGAAAAAAGCACAGTATTTTTTCATTTGATAAATTTAATCTAAAGGCTTCCCAACTTTCTCTATTAAAAAGTGTAAAGAAGAGAAAGTTAACAAAGCTGCAACGCTTAACAATATACCAGGAAAAGCCAAATGATGGGTTTTCTCAATACAATAAGTAGCTAATAAAGGCGCTGTCCCTCCAAAAATAGCCATACTCAGGTTATGTCCGATAGATATTCCAGTAAGTCTTATTCTTGTGGGAAATATTTCAGTAAGAGTTGCTGGTAAGGTGCCGAAGAATATGCCTAAAACTACTGCAAGAATTCCTTCTATTAAAAAAGCAGTTAAAACACTGTCTACCTCTAAACATTTAAAGAATAAATAAGAAGAAAAAATTAAAAAAGCGGAAGTGATTTTGATAATAATCTTTCTTCCGTATAAATCCGATAAATTTCCTCCTCCTATTGTTGCTAAGCCAAATATCACTAGACTTAAAAAGTGAATCAATTGAGCAATGTAAAAAGGGAATTTTAAATATATTTTATAAAAGATTGGTAGAAAAATAACTAACAGAAAAAAGCCAATTGCATTGAGAAAATCTAAAAGCATAACAACACAGATTTTTTTGCAAAAAAATAAAAAATTACCAGAGGCTTCATTGTTTTTTATTACTTTTTGATTTGTGTAATGACTTGGTTCTTCTAAATTTCTTTGCATAAAAATTCCAAGAAAGCTTCCGAAAATACTAAGTATGAAGGGAATACGCCAGCCCCACTGCTCTAATTGCTCTAAAGGAAGAAAATAAGAAAGCAAAGTAGTAATTCCTGATCCAACTATAATTCCAAGAATTAAACTAAAAGAAGCAAAACTCCCAACTCTACCTCTCTTATCATGATCAGCATGTTCGATTAAAAAAACCATTGAACTTGTAAAACCACCCCCCATTGCAATACCTTGCATAAATCTTAAAACTATGAGTAGAAAAGGAGCTATCAATCCCACAGATTCATAAGCTGGAAGAAGCCCAATAAGAAAAGTAGGAAATGCCATTAAGTACAAAGAACCAATTAAAGCCATTTTCCGGCTTTTTTTATCACCGATCCTCCCAAAAAGAAAAGCCCCTATTGGTCGTGCGAGAAGTCCCACAGAAAAAACACCTAAAGACATCATAAGATGAGCAATCGAATTTGAAGCAGGAAAGAAGAGTTTCCCTATATTTTCAGCAAAGAAACCATAAATTACAAAATCATACCACTCAAGTGAATTTGCCATGATACAAGACAAATTTGTCTTAGAAAAAAATAAAAAAAGATTTTGTCTTACAAAATTATTAAACACCAATAACTCACTTCGTATTTGCTACTATACCTAGTTAAAGTCATTATAACATGTCAGTTTTTTCTTTAACTTTAGTATATCTATATTTTTTTGATTAATTTTATAAAATATTATGCGTAAGTTATGCTGTTAATTAACGTCTTTACCTTTTCTTGCTCAAATCTTGCTCCTAATTCTTCAGATTTTTGATCACTGATGCATTCTTGGCTAAGGAGTGAAATGATATCTTCAGTGTAATGGCTATGTTCTTGCAATAATTTATCGAGAGCATATAATTTGCTTTCTAACTCCTTATTTTCATAAACTTTCCCAAAATCTTGATAAAGTTTTTCTGAAAGCGCCTTGGAAAGGATCTCCTTATTAATCTGAAAAGGCAACTTTTTTTCTTCCATCAGCATTTCTGCAATGCAAGCTTTTTCTGCTTCCATATGTTCTTTAACTTCTTCCAAAAAATCTTCTACAAGAATATTAATTTTGTTACCTTCTTTAGCTTTAGTAATAATTTGCTGTAATAAGACATGGATATTGTCATGATCCTTTTTAACTTTTGTTAATATATCCATTTTCTTCTCCTGCTATTCGTTAAGAAATTCAGTGTACCTTTTTCATACATTAATAAGTTTACGAATTTGAAGCTATTTTTCGCTGTCTTGTTGATAGATTCCAAAAATCTAAATTTTGGGGAGCATAATACATTTCCTCTTTAAACTTCTGCCAAATTTGATGAAGGTCTATTTCAAAACGTTTCGTGTAAGGAAAAGTGATGGTAATAATATAATCTTCAAAAAGAAAACTATACGCCCTAAAACCTGGAAAATGTTTAAAAAGGATTTCCGTATAACTTTGAGTAGGGAAAACTCCAATGATTTGGGTTATTTCTGAGAAAACAGCTAACCCTCCCCCTAAAGCTTTACAAAGTGACTCTTTGGCTGTCCATAAAACAGTAGTCCTAATCTCTTTTTTATCAAGGATTGTTTGAATTATTTTTTTCTCATCATCCACTAATAAAGATTCAATATTTTCAGCTTTTTGCATATTAATTCTTTCGACATCAATCCCTAAAGGATAAAGCCCTTCAAAAGCAACAGCAAACCCTAAAGTTTCAGAATGAGTTACACTTATTTGTAAATGTGAGTAATAAAGGCGATCCTTTGCCAAAATTGCCGATTTATTCATATCTTTATCTATATTGATATGCTTTGCATGAGTTAAAGGCTTTTTCAAACATGATAGAACCACTCTTTTTGCACAGTAATTACGCAAAAGATAGTCATGCTTTCTTCTATTATTTGTAATACTTTCGTATTGCAGAAGCTCAAAAGAGTGAAGGTGTTTTTCTTTCCAAGTTGTCAGAAATTCACAAGAAAGAGAAGCTAAGCAAAAATAGCTTTTAAAAAAAGTATTTGAAAAAGGCAACGTCAGCTCATAAACACAAATCTTTTTATCCACTTATTTTTTCCTAGATTTGCTTAAACTAACCGATGGTATAATAATAAAAACACACAGAAGAGTAGAATTTTTCAAAAAATACTACTTTTCAAATTTAAAATGATTTTCATCCATGATTAGTCCAAAATTTTATTAAGATATTTTCTAGAATCTGGGCATGTGTTAACGGCAGAAAGTGGCCTGCATTTTTTATTATATGAAGTTCAGATCCTCTAATATTTGCGGCTAAAATTTCTGCATTTTTAACTGGAATGATACTATCCTTTTCGCCTGAAATGACTAAAGTAGGAACCTTTATATTTGTTAAATTATCTTCCCAATTAAACAATGTAAGCTCTCTATAATAATGCTCCAATAACTCGCTTTTTGACGTTGCTTTAAGTGTTTCTAAAACTTTTTCTACGGGTACATTATATATTTTAGCTAGAGAATCTTTGTGCAAATCTATTTCTTCTAACAAGTCTAACATTTTTGAAAAAATATCAGCTGGAAAATGACTATCAGTATTAATAAGAGTCATAGAAGAAAATGCCGCCGGTTTTTTTGCTGCCATTATTTGAGCAATGCATCCCCCTAAAGACCAACCAATTATATGCACAGGACCTTCTTTAAACCATTCACTAAAATGATCAAGAATCTCCAGTGAAATATTATAGATAGATTTTTTGGAAAATGGGGTAACGCCATGACCAGGATAATGTGGAATTAGAATTTCAAAGTTCTTTTCAAAGCTTTTGATTTGCTCTGTCCATATATTAGATTTGGTGTTTAAAGGACAAAGCATCAGAATTTTCTTTTCTCCTTTTCCAATATTAAAATAATCAATATTATTTGAAGTGCCAATAATATTACGGTCCCTACTCTCTAATCCATTACTGCTTAAAATCGACTGTAAATGATTTGCCAATAATTTTGGAGTGGGATATTCAAATACTATTTGAGGAGAAACTTTAAAATTTGGGCTAATTGTTTCTTTTAACAGTTGAAGAGCTACTAAAGAATCAATACCAAATAGATGAAAATTGCTGTTATCTTGTATATCGTGTATTGAAACACCAGTAACTCTCGCCACAATCTTTTTTATTTTTTCTGTCAGATTCTCTTCATTAGGTAAGTTAGATATCGCCGAATTAACAGGTAATTTACTACGTGCCCAAAAACTTTTTTGATTATAAACATATGGAGGTGTAATTATTTTTTGATAAACATCTTCTTGGAAATGTTCATCCCAATTTACCTCTTCTCCTTGTTGATAAGAATTCACTAATTTGATTACATTCAAGTCTATATCATCTGTTGCAGAAAAAGTATTTTTATTTATTAAATGATCTAGAAGTTCATCTAAAGAATAAACGATGGTACTCCATCTGTATTTCATTACAGTTCGGCAGCAACATAATGTGTAGCTAAGGTTTTCTAAACTGATAGGATATGGAGCAGCAGCAATATCAGATTTAAGCCAATCAATAAAATTTTTCTTATACTTTTCAAGAGTATCTGCAGCATGTGAAGATAAAATTATAGGATATGCTTTCTTAGAATTTATTGAAATTTGATTACAATATGATGCCCCATTTTCTATAACCACATGCGCATTTGTTCCACTAAAACCAAACGCACTCACAGCTACATATTTTTTTTCTGATGGGATCTCTTCTAAAGCAGTATTCACGTATAAAGAACCAAAATCTATGAATTCATTTTTGGCTGAATAATTAATAGACGGCACAAGTTTTTTGTAATTCAAGCAAAACAATGACTTTAACAAACTCGCCATACCTGAGGCTGTTAAACAGTGACCTATATTCGTTTTACTTGTCCCTATAGGAATTTTTAATGAATCAGGGTGTTGAGTATTTATTACATCATTTAAAGCTTTTATTTCGATAGCATCGCCTAATTTTGTCCCGGTCCCATGAGCTTCTATATAAGCAACATCTTTCCAATTTATATTGTATCTTTCATACAATTCACTGATTAATTGAGCTTGTGCTTCTTGGCTAGGAGCAGCAATGCCGTTTGTTCTTCCATCTTGATTAACGCCAGAAGCATGTATAACTCCATAAATATAATCCTTATGTGCAATCGCTTGAGAGAGAGGCTTCAATATTAAAGCAGCAACCCCCTCCCCCGGAATAAAACCATCAGCATCTTGAGAGAAACTATAGCATTTGCCTTTAGGTGATAACATAGAGTAATTATTAGCAAAATTAAAAAACTCAGGTGTTGAATAAACTGCAGTCCCCCCTATTAAAGCCATATCTATATTTTTACTCTGCATCTCTTGAACAGCTAAATGTAGAGCCACCAAAGAGCTCGAACATGCTGTATCAAGAGCAATACTGGGACCGCGTAAATTCAAAAAATAGGATATTCTTGCAGCTAAAATTGAGCTTGTATTACCTGTAAAATTATAACGACTAAATACATCTTCTCCATCTGCTAATATTTGTCTGTAATCACCTGGAAGACACCCTACAAATACACCGCATTTAATTTTATCAAGATCCTTCTTTCTATAACCTGCAATCTCTAGCGCTCTAAACCCTTCTTCAAGAAATAAGCGTTGCTGAGGATCCATAGCTATAGCTTCATTAGGAGAAATATTAAAAAACTCAGCATCAAAAAGATCAATATCATTCAAGAAGCCGCCAAACAGCTCAGGATGCGTGTTCCATCTCTTTTCAGATGTATAAATCAGATCTTTTCCTTCCCTTAAAGCCTCCCAATAGTCCCAAACTGTATCTGCTTTTGAAAAACGCCCTGAAAAACCAATTATAGCGATAGGATCTTGTGGAGATTTAGAAGCTTCTACAAATGTCTTCTCAGTTTTAGTAAAAGATGGCGTTTTTGTTCTTCCAATAGACTCGGTGATATATTCTGCCAATCTTTTAATATCTATAAACTTAAAGAGATCTGTAGGGTTTAGGTTTACTTGTAGTTTTTTCTGGATAAGTGTAACTATTTGAATAGCCAACATGGAGTCAACACCTAAATCCACATAAGGTATCTGGGTTTTAATCTCCGATTTATCACACAAAAGAGCCTGTGCAAAAATATCTACTAAACCTTCAACAATCTTTTCTTTTTGTTCCTCTACAACAGTGTCTATGTCAGAAGCCGTATCAAACCAATAAGGACTATGAGAGAAGTGATAGGTAGGGAGGGGTATTTTTTGTTGAGTATGATTTTTATGAAAGGATTTAAAATCAACTTCTTGATTATCTAAATATGCCTTTGCGAACTCAACTAAAATATTATTTTCAGGATTAGAAGAAACAGAAAATCCGCAATCTTTTTGATCCAGTTGTTCTTGTAAGTCTTTTATGTTTTGTACAATAAATACCCGTCGACAATTAAAATGAGAACGACCACAATTAAGGGTATAAGCTATATTTTCAAGTGTATAAGGATATTCATCTGGCATCTCTTCTTTTAGAAAAGTCACTAGATTTTTTTGCATCTCCTCTAGTGAAGCTTCATTTTTTGCCGATAAAGCTATAAGAAAATAAGCATCACTACCGTGATTCTCAGGTTGCGTTAAGGAAGGAGCTTCTTCTATCACTAAGTGAGCATTCGATCCTCCAAAACCAAAAGAGCTGATACCCGCTCTACGAGGAAAATTAGCTAGCCAAGGCTGTGCTTCCTTAAGTACATAAAAAGGACTCTCCTCTAACTGAATATAAGGGTTGAGAGTTTCAAAATGTAAATTTCCTGGTAGTTGCTTGTGTTTTAAGCATAATAATACTTTTAAAAGAGATGCTATTCCAGCTGCAGGCTCTAAATGACCTATATGAGTTTTTACAGACCCTAAACCTACTGTATTTAAAGGTAAGGTCTCTCCTTTTGATAATACCCCCCAAGCCTTTTTTAAAGCATCTACTTCTATCGGATCTCCTAGTTTTGTTCCTGTACCATGAGTTTCTATATAACTAATGGTTTTTATATCAATAGATTTGTAAGATTCTATGAGTAAATCTGTTTGTGCCTCTGGATTAGGAGCTGTTAAAGAATGAGAACGTCCCCCATGGTTTTCTTCACAAGCTAATATAACACCATGAATAAAATCTTTATCACGTACGGCATCACTATAGCGTTTTAACAAAACACAACCGACCCCTTCACCTCTAACATAACCATCTGCGCCCGCATCAAATGTCCTACATGCATGTCGAGGGGATAATATAGACATAGTAGTAGCAGCGTCAGTTATCTCATGGTCAAGCATAAGACTAACAGCTCCTGCTAAAGCCATTTCACATTCGTTTCTTTCTAAAGCAATCATAGCTCTTCTTAGAGCTACAAAAGCGCTAGAGCAGGCTGTATCCAATGTTTCACTCGGCCCTCTAAAATCAAAAAGATACGAAAATCGATTTGCTACCATAGCATGAGCATTTCCTGTAGCCGCGTATGGATGTCTACTTTGTTTCCAATCTTGAAGCAAAAATTGGTAATCATTAAATTGAACACCAGCAAAAATTCCTATTTTTTTATTCCCCACAAGCTCTGGAACATACCCTGCATCTAAAAACGCATTATAAGAGACTTCTAAGAAAAGACGGTGTTGAGGGTCCATCAACATCGCCTCACGAGCAGAAAGACCAAAAAACTTTGGATCAAATAAGTTGTATTCGTCTACTACGCCCCCATAATAATTTCTATTAGGCCAACGTTTAATTGGGCGAATTGCATTTCGGCTTTCGATTAAATTTTGCCAAAAAAGTTTTAAATTAGAAGCATCAGGTAAAATACCAGACATACCCACAATTGCTATTAGATCTTTTTCTCCCCGAGAGGACTCTTTTATTTTATCTTTTTCAAATGAAGAACCTATCGAAACTGGCTGTATGTATGAAATATCATCAACCTTATTTAATATATTTAAAGAATCAATAGCCTTTGATTTAAATTTATGTTTTATATATTCTTCAAGTTTATTAATTGTATTATAAGTGAAAAAAGCATTTGGAGGTATAGCAGGCTCATAATAAGAAGATAAGTAATCAGAAAATTTTTGAAGAGATATTGACTCGAACCCAAAATCTCCAAAAGTAATATGGTTATCAATTCTTTCTAAAGGAATCTTTAAAATTTCACTAACTCCCTCCCTGATAATTTGAAAAGAATAATTCGAATCAATTCGCGGCTTCTCTAAAACATCAGCCTTTAACTCGCTAGAAACCACATTGTTGATATATGAAGAAACAGTAGATTTAAAAACTTCGGAGATTTTATTTTTGTCTCCTTTTACAATAATAGCCTGCGTAATATCAGAATTCATTCCTTCCACAAAGACTTTCATGCCATTTAAATCATCTATAGGCAAAATCCCATGCTGATTAAACATGAAATCTTTTTGCTCTTTTGTTAGAAAAGACCCACTAGACTCCCATAAAGCCCAATTAAAACTAATAGTTTTTCCGTAACGTTTTCCTTCCTTTACAAAACCTTCTCGAATAGGGGCAAAACTATCTAAAAAGCAATTAGCCATAGCATAATCCGTTTGCCCTAAATTTCCTGTAATTGAAGAAATAGAGGAAAAAAGAGCAAAAAAATCAATGGGAATCTGTTTTGTTGCTTCGTCTAAATTTAAAGTCCCTATAAATTTGGGGGAAAGAACTGCATCAAAATCGTCTTCTGATTTACTTTTTAAAAGCTTATCTTTAATTACGCCTGCAGAATGAATAACTCCATTTATTTCTCCAAAACGATCAATAGTAAAATTGATCAGTTCTTTAGTCTTATGGTAATCAGTTATGTCACCTACAAAATAACAAATCTGCCCCCCTTTGGCTTTTAATTTTTCTAAAATTTTTTGTCTTTGTTTGTCGCATTCATTTCTGCCAACTAAGACTATACGAGCACTATAATTACCAAGTAAAAATTCTGAAAGACTTTGTCCAATTTTACCTAGCCCCCCGGTAATTATATAAACTCCATTCTTTCTTAAAAGTTCATGTTTATTATTAGGCCTAAAAGAAGGCTCCTCTGTTATTAAACGAAGATAACGCTTATTATTTTTATAAAGAACTTCTTGAAAACCCTTTCCATCATGCCATATTTCTTTCTGAATAATCGTTGAAAGCTCTGATATTAAGCTGGAATCAATAGCAACGCTTTTAGCGCCTATATTTGGATGTTCTAAAACAAGGCTTTTAAAGAAACCTGCAACAGAGGAATTGATAGCTGTTTTGTAGTCTTGATTTCTTGGGTAAAAAAAGAAATAGTGTGGATTAAAATCAGCATTCAGTAAGCTTTTAGTAATTAAAAATAAAAACTTTTGAGTTTTGTAGATTTTCTTTTGGTAGTTTTCAATATTTTCTTCATCTTCAAGTGAAGAGAAACTCCACAAATGAATAATTGTTATATCTTTTTTACCTTTTGCTTGTAAAATAGATAAAAGTTTATCTATGTCAAAATTTTTAAAAGAAAAACTAAGGCCCTGATCAGCAGAAAAATAGATATCTTCATCTTGCAAAATAATCTGTAAACTTTTAGAATTTTCAATCAATTTTTCTGGCAGTTCTTTTTCTTGCCAACTTAACGCATACAGAAAAATATCAGATAAAGGAAAATTATATGTTTCTTTAAGTGAATTTCCAAAAAAGTTATGCCCTTTTTCCACCCAACATTTAATTTTTTGGAAGGGGTACTGAGGAGTGGATATAAAAGATTTTTGAGGATAAAAAACATCCCA
>JAIESK010000053.1 GCA_019746105.1 Alphaproteobacteria bacterium | reverse complement strand
AGCATTTGAAGAAGGAATTGATCATAATAACGACAAACTATGCGTTGACGTTAGAGAAACAGCCATTAAACTTCCTTTATACGATAGACATGCCGTTCAAAAGTATATTGGTAAACATTATCCAAGAACACACGTGAGTATTTTGAACTAAGACTTTTTTATATGACACAGGTTCTTAAGTTAAAAAGTACATTTTCATTGATAAAATGTACTTTTTGCTCAATCCCATTTCCAATGGCATACAGCCATTCCTTGACTACAATTACCATTGCACGCCAAAATATTCTTATTGCAATCGCTTGCGGAAACATTTGATCGGTTAGTAACTTGGCATTGAAAATCTAAAGAACACTTAATCGAAGAGTCAGCGTAACTGCCTACCAGGTCGCCGGAAGTGCTATCATAGCAGTTTATATAGCCTGTACAAGCTGCTTTCCCATCTGTAGGCATCATGAGAGTAAGTAGAAAAGAGATAACGAAAGATGCTGTAATCAATTTCATAGAGTCTCCAAAATTTTTTTAAGATGCTTTCCAACTCCTTAAAATACCATTAAGAACTTAAAAATGGGTAAACGGAATAAAGATTTGGCGAAAGAAATGGGTTATGTCTTACTACTCGTAAAAGCACTATGCTTTCTTCACATTAATTGCAACCACATCCACCGCCTGCGAGGCCATAACCACCTTCTGTTCCTTCTCGACTGAAATTCACATGATCCGTAAAGGCATTACGCAACGCCTCAGGGACAAGTTGCATGTTTCCTTTAGCCAGATTTTCTCGCTCCCAGGGTTCAACGTTTACACATCCTCCCAAGAAAAGAGGGAAAGCCATAAAAATGTAAATTGTCTTCTTATTCATAGTTTGTGTATCCCTACATAATAATCTTTAGTGAAATACTAACAGGGACAATAATTTTGTTTTTGTTATCCGAAATTTTTAGTGGAACTTGCCCCGGAATTCTAAGCGTTTTTGCTTTGTTCCTCTGATAATAGTAAAGTCCTGTGGATAGAGAGACTGCGAAAATCTCATTAAACCGGTAGTCTAAACCAGTCAGCAGAGCACCATTGAACAGATGAGCTGCCTTGAAAATTTCAAAAGTACCTAGCTTTGGACCTGGAATCAAAAATTGGTTGACATCAAAGGGATTATAGCCAAAGACGCCAGCTTTGGTTTTAGGCTGCCATTCGACTCCCCCCATAAAGCCAACAAACGGCGTAAAGATCATTTTTGTGTCAAAATAATGCCGAGCACCAACATTTGTACGATAGGTGGTTCTGTTTTTAAATTTGAAGCAAAGTGGGTTAACCACACCGGGCGCCTGGAGCCCCTTTTCATTAACAAACCCCAAATCTGTAAACACTTCCATGTTGTCCTGCAGAAAGTAACCTAATTGAAAGTCATATCCCAATCCATTACGATGGATGTCGTTGAAGCCAAAGCCACGCTGATTGCGGTACATGTTAAACTTCGATACAGGCAGAAAAGCTGGAGAAGGTGGAGCAAGAGGGGTAAATTTTGTATCTTGATGCTTCCGGCCAAACGTCAAGCCTGTAAAGGAGACAATCAAAGGCTGAATTGAGATTTCCCCTTCCTTATAAATAGGGCTGCATTCTTTTTCTTTCTTAAAGGAAAGTTTTTGAGGGAAATCAGAGTCTAGATTTACAGCAATATATTTCTGATGGAAGTTATTGCTGGGATTCTTCGGCCCTTTATTTTTTGTCCACCCATAGCCTACGGCATTTTTAGCAAAACCGAAGGTCGCACTTAGCTTGATATTGGGGCTCTGGAAAAATTTTGAGAGCGTGATGTCGTACCCTATGCTTCCAAAATTAGATAAACGATAGTCATTTGAGGCCTTATTTTTGCGTAATTTTTTAGCATGCGGAAATAGTGGAGAAGGCTCAGTATAAAAAGAAAGAGCATAAAAACTCGCCCGATCTTGCGTATAATACCTAACTCTAGGGGTGATTTCCCAACTTTTTAGGAAAGGCTGGTAATAGGCAAGTTCAAAGGTATTTGAATGAATATTCCAAGTATTAGCCGCATAACGATAATTAAAATGAAGAGCTGAATCAAAGCATGGAATGTAGTGAACTAGGCTTGTCACAAAAGCTCCTGTGATCTTTCGATGAGGCCGACGTTCTGATCCTGTAAATACGGGGCCAAAATTTATAGTATTTGGCCAATTGAGGGTATTAGGGCCAACCCAAGCGATATTCTTGTAAGGATCAAACAAATCACCATTATTAAAGATGAGCTCTGCATTTTGTTGGACGTAAAAATTCTTATTAATGTCCTGCTTTATTCCTAAACTAAAGCGTTCCGTATTGTATTTTCCTTTGTTACCAACGACATTTGTCCCATGAAATAAAGTATAAGCATAGTTTAAGTCGCGCTGAGAAGGTCTACTAATGTTATAAGCATACCCAAATCCCGCAAACAAGATCGTGTTTTTCTTGTTAAAATACCACTCTGAATTTAAATTTCCAAAAAAAGATTCAAAATCGTTTTCCGTAGAATATCCACCTTCAAAAGAGTGTCTACCATCCGGTAAGTAATAATTAGCTCTTCCACTAACCTGACTTCGAGTTTCTATAATGGATTGCCCCGTAAGGGTCTCAACTAGTGTCAACGCGGGGACTGGACTCGTTCCAGGAATAAGGGAACCTTGGTGAATAGGATTAACAAGAGCATTAGGAAGATAAATTGAAACACTGGCCCCCGTCATCGCCTCTCGCAAGGCCCCGAGCTCAAATTCCCATTTTGGTGAAAGGGGAAAAAGTAAATTTGTAGCGTAACTATCAACTTTATATTTAAAATGATTTTCTGAATATCGAGAATAAAAAGCCTCTGCTTTTGGACTCGTGCTAATAGCTTTTTGGGCTTGAGCAGACGTGACGATCCCGGGAAGGGCCGCCGCAATCCCAAGAAGTGATTCAAGGAATTTATTATTTTTTTTCGGAGGATTATTTTTTTGAGCGCCTGGAGTCTTCTTAATAGACTGCTTTCTTTCGCAGGATTTCGCCATTGGTTAAAATTTCCTTAAATTTTTATATTTTTGATTTATAAGCCTAGTTTTCGAATTCCTCAAGTATTTTGCATTGATCAAAAATCTATTTCTTAGACAGAACTAAAATATAATTGTTTTTTATTATTAAAAATAAATACACATGTTATTATTAATAATAAGCATTGTTATTATTTAATATATAAGAATCTAAGGGCTATGTGCTGATGGCAGACTTAAAAAAAAGAATTACTCATAAGAGCTTCTTAGAGACAGCCTTCTTTTTTCTAGGCGTTCTAAGTTTATTGTTCTTTCCTTTACAATCTTCTGCTCTTTTTGAGGCAGGTTCTGGTGTATCGAATGCTAAGTTGATTTCTTCAGTTTCGGGGGAGGGCGATCAAACAACAATTTGGGTTGGTTTGGATATTGATTTAAAACCAGGGTGGAAAACCTATTGGCGTACACCTGGAACTTCAGCATATGGGTTAAAAATTGATTGGTCCGAATCGCAAAATCTAAAAGCTGCGGATATTTATTGGCCTGTGCCTGATAAAATTGAGTCTTTTAAAGTGATTGCGAATGGTTATAAAGACGATGTTGTTATTCCCATAAAAATTACTTTGAAAAAGCAGCATACCCCCTTATCCCTAAAAGCAAAACTTGATTATCTTGTTTGCGATCCCGGAAATTGTATCCCTCAAAATAAAACTGTGACTTTGGTCATACCAGACGGGCCGAGTCACCCTTCTGCAAATGCGAAAGAAATTGCTTCTGCAATTAACCATATCCCTGAAAAAAACAACCCAGATTTAAATATAACATCGGCCCAATTTATTCAAAATGAGACTGCAAAGTCTTACCTAAGGTTAACAGTGTTTCATACAGCACCTTTGGTGTCACCAGAAGTCTTTGTCGAGGGAGTGCAACGTTTATTTTTTGACGATGTCTACACTATTCATAGCGTTAGCAGCACTGATGGGAAACTATCAACGATCGATGTCCCCATCTATAAGAATGCAAAAAGAGAATTGGGTCGCACACAAAATCTTATTGGTAAAACCCTTACAGTAACGCTGGAAAGTGGCGACGAGGCTGTGGAGAAAACAATTTTGGTGATTCCTCCCCCCATTAGTCTGCAGGCCACATTGCTGATGTATGGCTTTGCCTTTGTAGGGGGCTTTATTCTCAATTTTATGCCTTGTGTTTTGCCTGTTATTTTACTTAAAATTTTTTCTCTTACGAAATATGGAGGGGCAAGCTTATCCGCTGTGCGAAACGCTTTGTTTTTGAGCATTATGGGTATTCTTTCGTCCTTTATGATCTTAGGCCTTGTCCCCATCTTCCTCAATTTATTAGGGATCTCATTTGGTTGGGGAATGCAGTTTCAAGAACCTATCTTCTTAGTTTTTATGATGCTTATCTTAAGCTTATTTACAGCAAATTTTTGGGGATTTTATGAAATTATTCTGCCTGCAAAAGTCTCTGCCTTAGGATATGAATATAGTGATAAGCAAGGTAATGCGGGGCATTTTTTATCGGGTATGTTTGCAACTCTTCTCGCAACACCTTGCTCTGCACCTTATCTGGGAACGGCTGTAACGTTCGCTCTCTCTCGAGGACCACTTGAAATTCTTCTTGTCTTTTTTTTCTTAGGATTAGGGCTTTCTCTTCCTTTTATCCTTGTCATAATATTTCCAAAAGTAGCGACTTATCTTCCTAAACCAGGAAAATGGATGATTACCTTTAAGAAAGTCCTGGGATGGGGTTTCTTTTTCACAATGCTCTGGCTTTTCTATGTTCTTACGAGTCAAGTATCATTGTTAACGGCTCTTGTTATATTAATTGTCTTGTTGTCAATCATCTTCCTATTTTGGTTGCATCATAGGTTTCCTTGCCATCAGCGCGTTTATATTCTATCTGCCCTGGCTATTTCTATTCTTCCTTTTCTCATCCTCTCTCTAGAGTACATGAGAAAACCGGAAGTTACAGTTCAAACACAGAGTGTGCGACAGGTTGCGAATATCATTAAATCCGATTTAAAAGCAGGAAAGCTTGCATTAGTAGATGTAACCGCTGATTGGTGTCTCACGTGTAAGGTCAATGAATTCTTTGTTCTTGATACTGAAAAAGTTAAGAATCTTATGAAAGTAAATAGGGTGGACTTCATTAAAATAGATTGGACATCTAGAGATCCTGAAGTTTATGAATATTTAAAAAGCTTTAATCGTAATGGAATTCCTTTTTATGTCATCTATGGACCTCATCTGCCCTATGGACAACCTCTGCCACAAATTTTAACATTCTCCATTATGGATGAAGCCATTAAGAAAGCGAAATAACGCATGAAACTATATAAACGTTCCTTTAGTTCAATGGGGTGCCCCTGTGGCATCCAATTTTATGCTGTTGATGATCAAATGGCTGAAAATGTGTTTAAGGCCGTTTTCGCAGAAGTTGAGCGCCTAAATCATTATTATACCAATTATTCTGCATCTAGCTTTACAGCTGCTATTAATAGAAGCGCTGGTGAGAAGGCAGGAATCTTAGTGGATCCTGAAACAGCGACTCTTTTGGACTATGCTCAACAATGTACCCTTATGAGCGATGGATTGTTTGATATTACGGCAGGCGCTCTTCGTCGGGCATGGGTATTTGAAGACAATAATGCTGTTCTACCTTCTCAAGAGACTCTGGATAAACTTCTGACCATCGTGGGATGGGAAAAAGTGAAATGGGAAAATCCAAGATTTACCCTTCCCAAAAAAGGAATGATGATTGATTTCGGAGGAATTGTTAAAGAGTATGCTGCTGATTCAGCTGAAAAAACATGCCGATCTATGGGGGTAAACCACGGTTTCATTGATATGGGGGGAGATATAAAAATTATCGGGCCCCACATAGATGGTAGGCCTTGGGGAATTGGGGTAAATCATCCAAGAGTGAGAGGCAAAGAAATAGCAGTCATTGGGTTGGGGACAGGTGCCATTGCGACAAGTGGTGATTATGAGAGATCCATTAAAATTGATGGAAAAATTTATTCACACATCCTTAATCCTAAAACAGGGTGGCCTGTTGAAGGTATCAGCGGCGTTACCGTTGTTGCAGATCATTGTTTAATTGCGGGGAGCCTTACAACGATTACCTTCTTAAAAGGGAAAGATAAGGGAATAAAGTGGTTAAAATCTTTTGGCGTGCCCTTTTTCTGTGCTGATCAATATGGCATGCCTATTGCCTCTAGGGATTTTGATTTTCCCAAGTGACCAATTTAACAAGTATGTTAATCTTTCCTTAAAGGTTTATATTGTAGACCTTATAAACGTAACAATGAGAAGGGAGTAAAAAATGATAAAAACTAAAAGAAACCTAAAAAGTGTAGCCGTATTTGGACTTCTCGCTTCCCTTTATATGACGCCAAGTTGCGCAGAGCAAATGAAGCCATTCTCACTTCAAAGTTTACAAGGCGGATCCACAATAAGCTCCGATGCTGCTAAGGGAAAGGTCGCGATTGTTGACTTTTGGGCATCTTGGTGTGAACCGTGCAAAGCCTCATTTCCAGCTTACAATAACCTCTTAAGTAAATTTGGCAGCAAAGGGTTAGTTATTATTGGAATCAATATTGATAATGACAAAGAAAAAGCTTTAGGATTTTTAGAAGAAACTCCTGCGCAGTTTCTTGTTGCCGCAGACCCAGACAAAAAGGTAGCAGCAGCTTATAATTTACCCACCATGCCTACATCTTATATTATTGGTCGGGACGGAAACATTCTGTACACCCATGCTGGATATCATGAGGGAGATCTTGCGGGGATGGAAAAAGAAGTTGAAAACGCATTGAATCAAACTACAGGTGGGTTGAGTCAAAATGAAGGTCCATCAGAACAAGAATAAAGCTTGAGTTGCGAAAACTGCACGAAGGCTTACGGAGTACTGTGACTGTCAAAGATCATAGTTGAGATGTGGATTCTTCTCCGCTTTTATTTGTCGCTGGATTACAAGATATTGCTTAATTTTTTCCAGAGGATCTTTTCTTCTCGCACGACGATAAATGCTTTCTTCCGCGATCCATGGAGCCTCTGTAGAAGTGAGTTCCAGCAGCTTTTGAGCAATAATCTTACTCGCGCTTGCCTTGATTTCTGTATTATCAGAAGCTGGTGTTATGTTTTCATAGTTTTCTAAGATGGATACTCTTCCTGTCTCTTTCTCATTCACTACATGCGCTTTATGGACATCATTCATAGCAGCGTTGTAATAAACTAATGCTTTTCCCGGAGGCATGGTATCAATAGATTCAGAGGGCATAACATCAATAGCCTCAGAAATAACGAATGTGGAATCTCCAGGAACAAACATTTTACCTTTCGTTGTTCTTACCGCACCTGCTACAAGATCAAAGGTATTATAAGCACTGACCCATTCCTTGTTTTCAGGAGTATTATGTTGGAAATCAAAAATTTTATATTCAATGCCCTTATCAGCCAGTTTATTGGCAAAGAGTTTAGTAATGTGATCAGCTTTGCCTTCTCGATGAACAGTTAAAAGTTCCTTTCCATCGATGTCATGTTTTCCCGTTCGTTGGCTGTTGAGGACAAGGACGCATGGCGTAAGTCCTCTTTGATTAATTTCTTCCGCTTTTGCGATAATGTAGTTTGCAAGGCGAGTCGCATCATCCTCCGTAAAAAGTTTCACTTTTTTTGTGTCTGTTGACGTATCTCCACCTAAGTAGACACCAAGGTAAAGATCCGCAGGAGGGAGTTCTTTTTGATATTCATCATAAGTTGTCATGTCTGGGTGACGGTTATGGGCAACACCTGTTGTTTCAATAAGTTTTTTACCTAGTTCTTCTTTTACATCGGAAGCAACATGCGTTGGCAGTGCAATAAAATCAACTTTCTCTAAGAGAGCCTTATCCTTATATTGTTCCAGGGAGGTAGATGAAATAAGGCAAGTAACAAGGTTGGGATCTTTGGGCAAGTCTATAATGCTGGCAATTCCTTCTTCACCCGTTCCTATAAAAAGCACCTTTTCTTTAGAGAGATCTCTTTCAATTTTATCTTTAACTACTAGAGGATCCAGCGTCTTCCCATTTAAATCTTCAATAGGAACTTTTTTAGAAGAGAGATTTTCAAATGCAGTAGCAACCCCCCAGACCTGGTTATAATTCTCCGCACTATCATGATTGGAGACAAGATAGAGTTTTAGAGCGTGAGCTTCAAAGGCTACCGAAGAAATAACACTTGCGTATATGAGAAAATTTTTCATGAAAATTGTGTATCCCTTCCTGATTTATTATTTTTCTTATACAAGATACAAAAAATTTTATGAGCTAACAATTATAATTAATGAGATTGAATGATGACTACAAAAGGATAAGGAAATAGAGTTAAAACTGGCTGTGGATCAGAAGATTAAGAATTCGAGTCTTCTCGGGTGTACTAGGAATTTCTTTGCTTTTTAAATATCTCAGAATAAGCTAACAATCTTTGGATATGCGTTTGGAGAACTCCTCTGTCTTAGCGCGGTAGTGGATTAAAGACAAAAAAGCCTACCATTAAAGGCGGGCTTTTTAAGAAGGTGTCAAAGCTTAATCAACTTGTTCAGTTTTTATTCCATCTCCTGCAGCACTGGAACTATTATCATGATGTGGCTCATATCCAATAGCGAGGAGGGAGTGAGGAGCAGGGAGAGCAGAAGGAACTTGCAAACTTGTCAGTCGAGCTTGATCAGCTTGCTTCTTAAGCGTTTCAATTCTATAAGTGCTCTCTACAAAGCCCATGAAAGCCAATTGACGCGCTTTGTCAACTTGTTGCTGAAGAACGGCTGGAGTAAGTAGTTCCCTTTCATCTTCCTTAGTGATAACTGTTTTTGCTGTAATAGCTTTTGTTAGAGGGAAATTTTCGTAAGTAATTCCTAGGGCAGCCATGTGAGTTTCAATAACTTCAAAGCTATCCATGGCTTGCTCATTCATTACAAATCCACGAATAATTCCCTTTAAAAAATACTCAACATTTTGTCCCGCATTGTGAGAAGGAACTGTATATGAGCTGCTATTCCACGCATCCGTGAATTTACGATAATTCAACTTTATCTCATCAACACCACTTACTTGTTGGGAGCGGTAAAGAGCACAAGCTGTACTTATAAAAGCTTCTTCAGGATTATCAGAGACTCTCTTATCAATCCAAAATTCGCGGATTGTTCGTTCAAGAGTTGGTGTTTCCCCAGACATAAGTGCTCCTACATAGCGTAGAGCATTTCCACCTGTCTTTTGAAGAGATTTTAAAGTCTTTTTGTCAGACTTTGTGGCCTCGACAAATTTGGTTGCAGATGTTCCCTTAGATGCTGCAAGGGAAAGAGCATTATCTACTAAGAATTCACCTACAAGAGATTCCTCTCCTCTTACTGAGTCACCCAAATAGCGAAGCATGTGTCCTGTTCCCGAAAGGACAGAACTCCCAACTGCGCAGGCGCTGCTCAACCAAGAAGAGGGCTCATCGCTGGAGGAAGAGCTAGAAGGAGGGGTGACTTGTGACTGAGGCGCTCGAAAACTATTAATAACGTCTCTGAGTTCATCATCATAAACAGCATGACTTGCAGAGCTTAATAAACTACTTGCCAATACAGATACACTCACTAAATAAGAAAACTTCTTTACCATAATAACCTCTAACAAATTAACACCTAACATTAATATAATAGCTATACTTGATATTTCAAGTATAGCTATTATAAATATTTTTTAAGATTAAAGTTAAGCAGCAGGTGCAGCGGAATTACGAGCTGCGTCAAACCTTATCTTAGCGCTTTCAGTATTAAAAACTTGTCTGAGATAAGTGTTCATTAGATTTAACTTCTCACCATCAGAAGCGCCTTTAATCCCATTCATTTTTTCAAGAACTGGCATTCCATGAATAAACATATCTTGAGAAAAAGTCTCATAAGATACGTTTGAATTCTTAACTAGAGTTTGTCTAGCAAGTGCATCCATGTAAGTTTTGTTTGTATCTACGTTTGTAGAAAATCCACGCTTTTTAAGCCCAGAAACAACATTATTATAAGTTTCAATAGCTGTTGTTGTATCGGCTTTAAGGGAAGCTTCGGCAGAAATGCGAAGAGCATTCTCAACGTCAGCATCCTTTGAGCTTCTATTGAGTCCTAGGTTGTTTAAGATAACGCGGGTTGACGTTTGGGTTTCTTCTCCGCCTTTAATCCATTGTCCAACTGTCCGAAAAGCATTTCCAATAGGATTTAAGATGTTCCTATCAAAAGAAAATCCAGTCTTATAAGAAAGAGCACTCACCGCTGCATCCTTTGCCATTTGGCTTACATGACCTGCTGACGTCCGAGAATCCTCTTCAGTTCGCAACTTATCTCCAAACCAACGGAGCGCATTTCCTGTTTTTTGACGGAAAGAAGAAAACCATCCGCTTTGTACGGGAGGTTCTTGATCAATGATAGCAACGGGGCACGCACGCTGACTAACAATTTTATCTGCCAATTCATCAGGCGTTACTGCTGAAAGAGAAGCAGGAATTATGACTGAAGAAAAAACAGATGCTAATAAGAAAGACTTATAATATTTCATAACACCACCTAAATAAATTTTTCACTGGTTTTTATATAAAAGCTCTTGCTTTGAAAAGCTCGCATAATTTTTGCATATGACGTATGTCTTGTTTTATTGAGAGAATACTAAAATTTTATCTAATTAAAAATTTATCTTCTAAGGGATTCTTAAACGATTAACCCTCTGAAATACCTCCAATGACCTTGTTGATCATTGGAGGCATCTTCATAATCTATTTAAAATGATTCCTCAACCAGTTTTTAGCAGCTGAGCTGACTTTGTCGTCGGCCAGAACGGCTTCATTGACAGTGTCTTTGTGAGTTTGGTCATCACCACATATTTCCGTGAGGATATCGTTCCACATCTTCAATACTGCATCGGATGGTTGAGTTTCTACTTGATCCAAAATTGCGTAAATCCGTCTTTTGTGATATTCGCTGGTTGCTTTATCGAGCCACGCGACAACCTCAGGAGGCACGTCTGTATGACCGCCTTTAAAGCCCTTTTCCCAAAGGGTTTTTCGGAGGGTTGCATGCTTTTTAGAAAATACGGAATCAACCCATTCCATACAACGTTTACCTCTCTCAACACCCCAATCGCTGCTGGAATCTTTATCTAAATTGGCTTCAACTTCTTTAACCAATTCAAGCCACCTTTGACGCGAAGCATCTGCTTCCACTATTGTAAACCTCGTTTCCAGCTCTTGTTCAAAGTTTACATATTCTTTGAGTTCTGCTGGGTTCAGGGCTTTTGTTACCCACGCATATTTAACTTCTTTTGTCATTTGATAATCCTCTATCAGTTTAAGAATGGTTTTCCAAGAAACGGATTGATCAATCTTACTTTCAGAAAGGATGACCTCAATGGTTTGGCTTGCCGTTTGCAAAGTTTTCACCTGTTGCTCAAGGAATTTTTTCTGGGCACGAAAATGATCAAAAATATTAATCTCTTCTTGCATCATGGTTTTGATGCGCCCTAACTCAAAGCCAAAGAATTTTAAAGCCAGAATCTGTTGTAACTTCAATAAATCCGCTTCAGAGTACACACGATAGTTGTTCTCCAGCCTTATAGATGGTTTCAGCAAGCCGATTTTGTCGTAATGATGCAACGTTCGCACTGAAACTTTCGTCAGCTTGCTGAGTTCTTTCACATACCACTGGGTCATCGTTTTTTCTCCTTGTTTCTTAAGCTAGGGTATGACGTAAGGTCAGGGTCAAGAGGTTTTTTTAATTTTTTTGCCTCTCACTTTGTTATCTTCCAAAACGTACTATAAAGCTCTATAAAACCAAAAAATTACTTAAGTATCTTATTTTCTATCATCATCAACAGCTGCAACCTAAGGAGAGTCAAAAATGAAGAACATAATAAAATGCATTACATTGATGATGGTTCTAACATATACACAATGTCCTGTGCAGGCTGAGATGATATCCGTAAACACAATGAAAGAAGTCCATCATAAAATTGAGAGTCTCCTCAAAACTCAAAAGCCAGAAGATATCTTGGTGGCCTTTGATATCGATATGACCTTAACTCAGCCCAATCATTCAGCGGTTTACTACCCGGCAATTAAAAAATATATGGATGTTTATAAATCAATTTTAGGACAACTGACTCCTGTACAAAAAGATTTAGTGGCAACCTTAACAACCCAGATTTTTCCTCAAAAATTAGTGGAAAAAGACACCCCTAACATGATTAAAAACATCCAAAAAAAAGGCATCAAAGTAATAGCCCTTACCTCTTCCTTAACAGGAAAAATAAAGGGGTTTCCAGATAAGATGATATTTATAAGAAGAGAGCAGCTCCAAAGAGTTGGGTTTGATTTTACAAATACTTTTAAGAACTACGTACATGTAACGGAGTTTCTTCACTTTAAAGAATATGCCGGTAGCTATCCCATGTTTTACCATGGGGTTTTATCGACGAATGGAGAAGGCGATGTCTCTAAAGGAGATACGCTTATTTCTTTTCTTCAACATGTTGGACCACACTATCATTGCAAAGCCCAAAAACCAGGGTATTATCCTAAGGTCATTATTTTGGTTGATGACAAGAAAAAGCACTTAGAAAATGTTGAAGAACGGCTCAAAGCTCATGATCCCGCCATTCAATTCATTGGCATTGAATATAAAGGTGCTTTTGCTTATGCTCCCCAAGATATTTCAAAGGAAGACTTCCAGAAGTTTTGGGAAGGCGTAGTGCAACAAACAAAAGCGCTACTCAAATGATGATTGACAAGTTTTTTCGTCATCCCTACATTTAAAAGGACGAAGGTTTTTCGTTTTGTAACTTAAGGATGAGCACAGCCTCAATGATGGACTTTTTAGGTTTTAACCCCATCGCTATTTCTTTCATTATTATCGGCTAAGGCCGATATATACTCTCACACCCAATTTTTGCCTTTAAATCTTTAAAATCATCCCAATCATGAGGTTACTTATGCGTACTCAGACATATAAATATTTGCCCTTTTTCATGTGGCTTTTCCCGTTATCCTTTTTTACCTACCAATTCATTTGGCGGCTGTGGCCAAGCTTAATGATGCATGAAATCATGCAGCAATTTGCCATTGATGCCAGCGGCTTTGGATTCCTCTCAGGACTATATTACTATGGATATTCCCCAATGCAGATCCCCGTTGCGATGATGCTGGATCGCTTTGGTGCTCGGTACATTGTCTTTGGTTGCGCCGTTCTTTGTGGAATCGCAGCGTTCATCTTTACCTATACAGATAATTTGTATCTGGCCTTCTTTGGTCGTTTTCTTGTGGGGGTTGGATCAGCTGTTGGCTTTCTTGGAACGTCAAAAGTTATTTCTGAATGGTTTCCTAAAGACCAATACGCAAGGATGATTGGTCTTTCATTCACCGTTGGTATCATGGGAGCCCTTTACGGAGGAAAGCCGGTCAGTCTTCTTGTGGAAAACTATAATTGGCAGAAAGTAGCCTTCGTTTTAGCCTGTGCTTCCATCGTTTTGGGAGTAGGGGCGCTCTTGTTCTTGCGTTCCCCTAAGACGTTAAAGACGCGTAGTGAACCAGATCACTTCAAGGTCAGCCACTTTAAGGAGCTACTCTCTTCGACTGTGATTTGGTTGCTTGCGCTCTCAAATTTTCTCATGGTGGGTTCGCTAGAGGGTTTCTCTGATGTATGGGGTGTTCCCTATCTTATGACAGCTTATGCTTTGAGCAAAAGCGATGCCGCTGAACTGGTTTCCTTCGTTTTTATCGGCATGTTATTTGGAGGCCCCTTACTCGCAGGTCTTAGCAAAAAACTGGGTAACTATACAGTCATAAGCTTGTGTGGATTAGGGATGGCACTTGCTTTAACCCTTTTGTTTTCAAGCACAGATTATAACTGGTATTGGTTTGCGGGCTTATTGTTTTGCGTAGGAATCTTAGGTTGTTACCAAGTCATAGTGTTTGTTGCTGGCTCTGATCTCGTCAGTCCACAGGTACTTTGTGTCACTGTTGCCTTTTTGAACTGCATGAACATGCTGGGTGGTTCCTTTTTTCACACAACTATAGGATTGATGATGGATGCCTTCTGGACAGGGTTCATGGGAGCTGATGGGATGAGGGAATATACCCTTGAATCTTATCGTTCAGCCCTTATGATTATCCCTCTATGTTCCTTCTTGGGGGCGTGTCTCATTGCATTTCTGGGGGCAAGGCAGTATCAAAGAAAATATCTACAATTCCAAAATCAATAGAAACCTAATATGAGAAAATTTTTTTGAGAGGCCTCCTATTAGCGTGCTTTAACCACCAAAGGTTCATCGGTCTTTGGTGGCCGCCTTTTGCTTGAGGAAGTCATTACCTTTTCTTCCGGCCAGTCTGCAGGAAGAATCGCGAAAACAGGAACCAATAAAATAGTAACTCATTGTCTTCATTGCGCCTTGCAAGTGTTTCCATCAGTCACTAAAATGATTATGATTCAAAAGGAGGTGACTGATGGACAAAGGCCTTTATTATCTTGCAGTTCCCTACCATGGCTCTGAAGAGCAACAAGCCTACCGTCACGAGCTTTCTCTCAAAGCAGCCGCAGAGTTTCTTCGCCAAGAGCTCCACGTATTTTCTCCAATTATTTATGTCAATCAAATCATCGAAAAACTAAATTTGCCTTCTCTGGAAAAGCGACGGACTATAGTAATGCCCTATCTTTTAGATTTTCTCCGCGTCTCAAAAGGTCTGATTTTAATCAAGGAAGAGGGTTGGCAGAATTCTTGGGGAATTCAACAAGAACTCAATTTTTGTCAAGAAAATAAGATTTCTGTTTATACAATGAATCCAGACCAGATTTATGAAAATCTAACGGAAATCTTATCTTATCCATTAGGGCAAAATCAAATAAACCAATTGTTAGAGGCTGTATAAGAGAAGCGTTGTTGAATCTTTTATCCTTTTGAAAGAAGGCCTTATTTGCTTTAGGAGAAGGTCGTTATGAATATTTTTCCTTATACAATCCGCGATGCAACTGAAGCTGATGCGGAAAGCATTGCTTTCGTTCATGTTAACTCCTGGAAAACAAGCTACACTGGAATTATTGATCCGTCTTTTCTAGAGACTCTTAGTTATGAGAAACGTCTGGCATCATGGAAAGAAATATTGCAGTCAAAAAATACGCAGCAATTAGTTGCATTGTTTGATGATCAAGTTGTCGGTTTTGCAGGTTTTGGTCCGGCACTTCTTGAATCGTGTATTGACCATACTCTTTTGAACGATAAAACCGCAAACATTGGAGAGGTGTATTCCATTTACCTTTTGGAGCAACATAAAGGAAAAGGATGCGGAAAGGCTCTTTTTAATCAATGTCGGTATCACCTCGGTCAAAAAGGGGGTGAGTATTTTGTGGTTAGAGCCCTCAGGGATAATATTCGAGCAATACACTTTTATGAAAGAGAAGGTGGATCTCTCATTGGAGAGATCAACATATCCATTGGGGAGAAAAGTTACCCTGAATCTTTTTACTTATTTAGAACGGAAGCTCTATAGGTATTTATTTCATGTATCCTTCAATCATAGTCCATATTTCCGTGGAATCATATGCAATCGGGACATTATGGATTTTAATGCGCTCTTTATACCATTCAAAGCTAGTGTGGCCTCCTCCTAAGAAAGCGATAGTGTCCATCCCTGCTTCATAAGCAGCCTGAATACCAGCGACGCTATCTTCAATGACAAGGCAGTCCTTGGGAGCATATCCCATTTGATCGGCTGCAAATAAAAATAAATCAGGAGCGGGCTTACCTCTTTGGACCTGAGCGGATGTAAAAATATGCTCTTTTTTGAAAAATTGAATTTGTTTTGTTAATTCAAGAGCATGGATAATGCGCTTTTTTAAGCTATTGCTTGCCACACATCTTTCAATATTGTGTTCTGAAACAGCATGTAAAACAGGAAGCATAAGAGGGATTAATTCATTTTCAAAAGCCTGTAAAATAGCGCTCTCAGAAAAATTTTCAGAAATCTCCAGACCACTTTCTTCAAGGATCATTTGCTTAACCGATTGATCACTCATTCCCGTGAAACGTTTGATACACTCTTCCGTTGTAAGAGGGTACCCATGTTGGGTTAAGAGTTCTGCATCAATACGATTGGCAATAATTTCACTGTCTACTAAAACGCCATCACAATCAAAAATAATTAATTTTTGCATAAGATTTTTCTCAGTCATTTTTTTCTTCTCATCTTTCACACTTTGTCCCTTGGTGAAAGAGCATTTTTCATTCATTTTCATTAAACTTCCTTAAGGAAGATTGTAAAGAAGAAACAGTCTCATGCAGTTTTTTCTAGATTTTCGTCATCGCGAATCCTCGAAGAGGGGGTGGCGATTCAAATAAATCTGGAAATTTATTTTATAGACTTGATATTAAGGAGCGCTAGTGCGACGGCTAAAAATTATTACAAATCAATCTTAATCAGTGTTTTTACCAATAATTGGCTAAGCCACTTCTCATATTCTTCTGAGGTCCATCCTTGTTCAATAACGAACATGCGATATATATCCCGCCCTGTGAAAGCCCAGAGGATATCGCGTGCCTTAGATACATTAAGTCCTTTGAGGAGAGCTCCCGCTTTTTCTATCATTTTGATGCTTTCTTCCTGGCGCATGTAGCGGCGCAATTCTCTTTCTTTCTCTAACTCTTTGAACTCGGGAGATAAAATAGCAGCCCCTTGGAAAATCTCCATTTGCGCCCTTTCCGCGTCATACATACATCGAGCAATTTTAGCAGATAGGGCAAGGTGCCTCTCCGCTGATTTTTCCTGCATGGCTTCTTTTACGAGAGCTTCAAATTGATCGGTTGGGAGGGCTTCATCCATCAGGGCACGTAAGACACCGCGCTTGGATTGAAAGAGGCCATAAATCGTGGGGGCAGAGACATCTGCCGCTTGAGCTATGTGTTCTATTGTGACTCCCTCAAAGCCCTTTGAGTGAAAGAGTGATTTTGCAGCTGTAAGAATACGACTTCTTGTCTGCACAGCCTGCCTCTTTCTTGCTTCCGAATGATAGGTTCTTTTTTTATGACTTGACATATTCACTATAGCTCACTATATCCATTTTATGTATTAGATATAGTTTACTATACCTAATATGAAGTTTCAATCACATTCCAGAAGGAGATTATGATGAATCAAAATAATGTAGCTATAGCCAACACATTTTACACAAAATTTGGAGAAAAAAATATTGAGACTATGGAAAAGTATCTACACCCAGATGTTCAACTTATCACGCCTCTTTCAACATTACAGGGAAAAGAAGCTTATCTTGAAGCTGTGAAGAGCTTTATGGCTTTTTTTAAGGCTCTCAGCATACGTGCAATTTTTGGGGAAGGGGATCAAACTGTCGTGGTGTATGATTTGGATTGTCCAGGGGGCATTGGAAAAACATCCGCCGTAGCGCTGATGACTTTTCAAAAGGGGTTGATTATAAGGAATGAACTTTTTCATGATACCAGTCCTTATGCTAAGATAATGGATGAGCTTTCGGCATAGCTGAAATCAACTTCGTCTCCAGATGACTTCATGTTTTGAGTTGACTATTTTGCAGAAGCAGGTACTTCTAAAGGAAGTAAATTTAATTATTTACCATATTTTAATTAAAAATTTACTAAATTTTAATTAAAATGTATGATTATACGTTAACATATCTCTTGTAGATATTATCATCACACCAAAAGGAGAAAAAAATGAAGAAATTATTACTAAGTGCAGCTATTTTGACTGCCTTTGTCGTAGACGCTAAAGCGATGACAGGGTCTAATGAAGATTGTCCTGATAGAACTAGTTTGTTAAAAGCAATAGGGACCCTTCATGGAGAGATGACAGGTCAATCAGTTGAATTTACCGATAAAAATGGACAAAAGTGGCGTGGTTCAAATTTTGTTGAACATGCTTCACGCGTGAATCTTGGAACTGGCGCAGAGCCCACCTTTACTCATGAGGGGTCACAGTGTCACGTTACTTATAATAAGCCAATAGATACTGAAGAAGGAAGAGGTAAGGGAACTGCACCGATATTAGATCTTGATCTTGTTCCTGTTAAATAATAAATAAACCTATGGTTTCTGAGCGAGGCCGTGGGCTTCGCTCGCATAACCAAAAGATGACAAAGTCTTTAAAGTCTATACCTACATGAAAACAGCTAATGCCCATTTATGACTTTATTGGGAATTAGAAGTTCATTATTGAAAAACGTCTGGTATTAAGAAAATTCCATATTTTGAGCTTTTTAAAATTTTCTCAATAAAAACATTTTACTTCCCACAAACCTTTGCAGGAGAGCACTCCTCTACGGGAGAACACACCTCTGGGGGAGAAGGCACTTCCGCGGGAGAGCAGACTTCCAATACAGGAGGAGGGCATTCCTCTGCTATGGACCATTCCTCAAATTTTGGATTAGGGTAGGGGCGAGGAAAGGTGATAACTGCGTCTTCAGGGGGTTGTGGGGGCAACTTGCGCCCACAGCCCGTTAAAAGGCTGCCGAGAGGGAGGAGACAAAGAGCAGTAACAATCAGTCCACCTCTTTTCGTTATTGCGAGGCCCTTTATGGGTCTGTAGGGCAAGTTCAGGATCTTCTTCAGCAATGTCCTATAAATCCAATTTTTTGCAGGTTTATGCGTGTTCATGTTGAATCTCATTCGAGTTTAGCATATGATTTTATTATAAACTTATTTTGGGAGAGATAGCATGTCCTTTTGGAAAAAGAAAGATAATCTGATTATCACAGGCTTTGTGGTTTTGTTTTTTGCGGGCTTAGGAATTTGGCTTGATTTATGTTGTGTCAATGCGGCTTTTTATTCCTCAAGTACATCAAGTCCTTCTCAGGTTCCTTTTACCGACAAGGATGATAACGCCCTGACACTTAGCAGTTTTCAAGGAAAGCCCTTAGTTGTTAATATGTGGGCGACTTGGTGCCCTAGTTGCGTTAAGAAGATGGGGAGTTTCCATCGTTTCGCAGAAAAATTTGAGGCGGCCGGTGGTCAGGTTCTGAATATTTCTCAAGATAAAAATGTGGGACCCGTGCGTGCTTATTATGCACGCAATGCTTATCATTTTCCCATCTACTTAGATAAAACAGGCCAACTTTTAGATGCCTTTAATGGCACGGGTCTTCCGACGACCATTTTTATTGACTCTTCTGGCCAAGAAGTGGGTCGCATTCGTGGCGGTTTTGATTGGGATAGCGCAGAAGCGACAGCTCTTGTGCAAAAATATTTTGGGTTGACGCTTGCCAATTAAATAAAGTGGGGGAGGGGGTGCCACCCATGTCAAAGGAAGAATGGGACAAAAAAGTTAGAGCAGAGCTTAAAGATAGGGCTCTTCAGAATCTGCTTTGGACCACACCTGAGGGAATTGAGATTAAACCCCTCTATACCCTTGAAGATCTTAAAGATATCGTAGAAACCTCCTCCTACCCTGGCTGCTTTCCTTATCTCCGTGGTCCGCGAGCCACCATGTATGCAAATCGCCCCTGGACCTTGCGTCAGTATGCGGGTTTTTCCACAGCCGAAGAGAGTAATAAATTTTATCGCGATAACCTCAAAGCCGGCCAGCATGGTTTATCGGTTGCTTTTGATCTACCCACCCACCGAGGGTATGATTCTGATCATCCTCGTGTAGTGGGGGATGTGGGCAAGGCAGGAGTTGCCATCGATACGGTTGAAGACATGAAAATTCTCTTTGAAGGAATTCCCTTAGATAAGGTCAGCGTTTCCATGACCATGAACGGGGCTGTGATTCCCATTATGGCTGCCTTTATTGTAGCGGCAGAAGAACAAGGGGTCACTCCTGCCCAGCTAAAGGGCACTATGCAAAATGACATCCTCAAAGAGTTCATGGTGCGTAACACCTATATCTATCCGCCTGAATCCAGCATGCGTCTTGTGGCGGACATTATGGAATATACAAGCCAGCATATGCCTGACTTTAATTCCATTTCTGTCTCCGGCTATCATATGCATGAGGCGGGGGCGACTGCCGTTGAAGAGCTGGCATTTACCTTGGCCGACGGTTTGGAGTACGTGCGAGTGGCTCTCAAACGTGGTTTGCCCATTGATGCCTTTGCACCGCGCCTATCCTTCTTTTTTGGTATTGGTATGAACTTTTTTATGGAAATTGCCAAACTGCGCGCTGCTCGGGTTTTATGGGCTGAAATGATGGCACCTTTTAAGCCACAAAATTCTCAAAGCTTGATGCTGCGTACTCACTGTCAGACCTCAGGTGTGAGTCTTGCCGCTCAAGATCCTCTGAACAATATCGTTCGCACAACCCTTGAAGCCTTATCCGCTGTTTTAGGCGGCACTCAATCTCTTCATACGGACTCCTATGATGAAGCCGTGGGCCTTCCCACCCCCAAATCGGCGCGGGTGGCGCGCAATACCCAATTAATTTTGGCGGAAGAAACTGGGATTCCTCATGTGATTGATCCTCTGGGGGGCAGTTATTATGTGGAAGCTCTGACCCACAGCCTTAAAACCCATGCAAAAGCTTTGATTGATGAGGTAGAGGCCTTAGGGGGCATGACAAAAGCCATTCTTGACGGGATGCCCAAATTGCGAATTGAGGAATCAGCAGCAAAACGCCAGGCCCGCATTGATCTGGGGCAGGAAACTATCGTGGGCGTGAATAAGTATACCCTTGAAGAGCCGCCCCTTGAGATTTTGGAGATTGATGCTTCCAAAGTGCGAGAAGGACAAATCAAGCGTTTGGAACGCATTAAAAAGGAGCGTGATGCTAAAAAAGTAGAACAAGTTCTAGAAAGGCTGACCCAAGCAGCCAAGGTGGGCACCAATGTTATGCCTCTTGCTATAGAGGCTATGCGGGCACGGGCAACGGTAGGGGAAGTGTCAAATGCTCTTGAAAAGGCTTTTACCCGCTATGAAGCGCCAACGCGCACCATTCATGGGGTCTATGGAGCTCTTTATGAGGCTGAACGACCAGAAGAGGTCGCTGCTTTTCATATGCGTATGGTGGCTTTTGAAAAGAGAGTAGGTCAAAAACCACATATGATGGTGGCTAAATTAGGGCAAGATGGCCATGAGCGGGGAGCTAAAGTTATTGCAAGTGCCTTTGAGGATTTAGGCTTTCAGGTGGATGTGGGACCTCTATTCCAAACCCCTGAAGAAGCCGCGAAGGCGGCTGTCCAAAAGAAAGTCCATGTACTCGGGCTTTCTAGCCAAGCGGCGGGGCATCACGTTTTAGTGCCCCAAGTCCTCAAAGCCCTTAGAGAGACAGGGGGGAAAGATATCCTTGTCGTGTGCGGAGGTGTCATTCCTTCTCAAGATTATGAGGAGCTTTATGCCCAAGGGGTGGCCGCCATTTTTGGACCAGGCACCCCCCTCTTAAAGGCGGCAGAAACTATTTTAACTTTATTGGAGAAAGGTAAGTAGTCTTGGAAACAACTTGTGGCTTTTGTTAGGGAGTGCTCCCTCCTGCCCCTAGAGTTAGGTTTGTAAAGTGTTCTAAGGCAGCCTGTACAGCAGGAATATTTTCTTGAGCCCAATGATTGCCGGCGTTTGCACGATATTTAAGTGATTTCAACGTCTCTCTTAGAAGAGGGATATCATCTGGTGATCTTTCTGCTGAATTCGCAAGTGCGATTCCTAACTTAATTTGTATAACTGGAAGATTTTCTTGAGCCCGATGATTGCCGACGTTTGCACTGGCTGTAACCAACTCCAACGCTTCTCTTAGCAGAGGAATACCTTCTGACGATTTTTCTGCTGAATTCACAAGTATTGCTCCCAACAGACCCTGTGCAACAGGAAGGTTTTCTTTAGCATTTGGAAAACCAGCGTTTGCGCTGTTTGTAATTAACTCCAACGCCTCTCTTAGAAGAGAAATTGTTTCTGGCGATCCTTCTGCTGAATTCATAAGTGCGACTCCCAGCAGACCTCGTATAATAGGAAGATTTTTTTTTGCTTGATGATTGCCAGCGGCTGCGCTGCTTATGATTAACTCCAATGCTTCTCTTAGCAGAGGAATATCTTCGGGCGATCCTTCTATTGAATTTGCAAGGGCAATCCCTAGATTATTTTGCACAACAGGAAGATTTTTTTTAGCTTTTAGAAAGCCAATGTTAGCGCTGGCTGTAACCAACTCCATTGCTTCTCTTAGAAGAGAGATATCTTCTGCTGATTCTGGCACTAAACATGCAAGTACCATTCCCAACTTATATTGCACAGCAGGAAGATTTTCTTTGGCGCTCTGAAAATCTGCGCTTGCACTAACTGTAATTAACTCCATTGCTTCTCTTAGAAGAAGGATATCTTCTGCTGATCCCGGCACTGAACCTGCAAGGTTAGCTCCTAACTCATTTTGTACAGCAGGAAGATTTTTTTTAGCTCGGCGATAACCTGCATTTGCACTGTTTGTAAGCAACTCCAATGCTTCCCTTAGAAGAGGGATTTCCTGTGGCGATCCTTCTGCTGAATCTGCAAGGGCAACCCCTAAGTCATTTTGCACAATAGGAAGTTTTTCTTTGGCTCGATGATGGCCTGCATTTGCACTGTTTGTAAACAACTCTAATACTTCTCTTAGAAGAGGAATTTCTTCTACTGATCTTGATGCTGAATCCGCAAGTGTATCCCCTAACAGATTTTGCACAACGGGAAGATTTTCTTTGGCTTTTGGAAAACCAGCGTTTGCGCTTGCTGTAACCAACTCCACTGCTTCTCTTAGAAGAGGGATACTTTCTGACGATCCTTTTGCTGAATTTGCAAGAGTAACTCCTAAGTCATATTGCATAACAGGAAGGTTTTCTTTGGCTTTTGGAAAATCAGTGTTTGCGCTTGCTGTAAGCAATTCCACTGCTTCCCTTAGAAGAGAGATTTTTTCTGGCGATCCTTCTGCTGAATGTGCAAGGGCAACTCCTAAATCATTTTGCACAACAAGAAGATTTTTTTTAGCCAGTTGAAAACCAGCATTCGCACTAGCTGTAACCAACGCTAATGCCTCTCTTAAAAGTGGGATGTTTTCTATTGATTTCGATAGTGAATCTTTAATGATAACTCCTAAGTCATTTTGCACAACAAGAAGGTTTTCTTTAGCCATTTGAAAGCCAGCATTTGCACTATGTGTAAGTAACTCCAAAGCCTCCCTTAAAAGAGGGATATCTTCTGACGACTCTCCTGCTGAATTTGCAAGGACAGACCCTAAGTTATATTGAACAGCGGGAAGATTTTCCTTTGCTTGATGATAGCCTGCATTTGCGCTATTTGTAAGCAACTCCACTACTTCTCTTAGAAGAGAGATTTCTTCTGGCGCCCCTTCTAATGAATTTGCAAGTGTTGTCCCCAGAAGATTTTGCACAACAGGAAGCTTTTCTTGAGCTTTTGAAAAGCCAGTGTTTGCGCTTTCTGTAAGCAATTTCACTGCTTCTCTTAGAAGAGGGATGTCTTCCACTGATCCTGGTACTGAATTTACAAGGGTAGTTCCTAAGTCATGTTGTATAGCAGGAAGATTTTCTTTGGCTTTTGGAAAACCTGCATTTGCGCTTGCTGTAAGCAACTCCAATGCTTCTCTTAGCAGAGTGATTTCCTGTGATGATCCTTTTGCTGAATTTGCAAGTACAATTCCCAATTCATATTGTGCGAATGGAAGACCTTCTTTTGCCAGTTGAAAGTCGGCGCTTGCACTGACTGTAAGTAAATCTGTTACTTCCCTTAGAAGAGGGATTTTCGGTAGTGAGTCAGTTGACGAATGTCTCAGCACGATCCCCAACATATAGTGTATTCTAGGGAGGTTTTCTTTAGCCGGTTGATAACCAGCGTTTGCACTATGTGTAAGTAATTCCAATGCTTCTCTTAAAAGAGGGGTTTCTTCTGACGATTTTTCCGCTGAATCTGTAAGGGCAACCCCTAAGCTATTTTGCACAAAAAGAAGGTTTTCTTTTGCCGGTTGATAACCAGCATTTGTACTATATGTAAGTAACTCCAATGCCTCCCTTAGAAGAGGGATTTTTTCTGGCGATCCCTCTGATGAATTTGTAAGGGCAGCTCCTAGTAGATTTTGCACAATAGGAAGACTTTCTTTAGCTCGGTGATGGCCCGCATTTGTGCCGTTTGTAATTAACTCCAATGCTTCCCTTAGAAGAGGGATTTCCTGCGGTGAGCCAACTGACGATTTTGCTAAGGCAAAACCCAAATTATATTGCACAGCAGGAAGGTTTTCTTTAGCTTTTGGAAAACCAGCATTTGCACTATGTGTCAGTATATCCAATGCTTCCCTTAAAAAAGGAATTTTCTGTGGTGACTCTTTTGATGAATTTGCTAATGCAAAACCCAAATTATATTGCACAATGGGAAGAATGTTTTTTACTTGGTGATCTCCCGCATTTGCACTGATAGTAAGTAACTGAGTGGCCTCCCTTAGAGGGTCTATCGCTTCTTCTAGCGGAAGATTCTGGGTTGATTTTGCCAGTACCATTCCCAACATGGTTCGGGCAGTAAGGAGTTTTTTTTCAACTAGTGTTGAGCCCTGTCCCTGATGTTTTTGAAGATAAGAATAGAAATCGCGATGAGATTGAATTTGCTCTTGGAAAGACAAATTTTGGTAGAGCATCTCGTTAAATTTCCTATTCTTTCTCTTGCATTTCTCCTCTAGCGAAAGAGGAGTCTTACGAGCGCTCTTTAATTTCCTTAGACCTATATCCTCATCTCTATCAGCCGCATGAAGTGGGCTTAATATCGCTAATGATAAGCTTGTTGAGGTTAGAAAACTGAAAACAAGTTTTTTACTTAAATAATTCATCAAAACCATCCCTTTTCGTGTTTATACAATTTGATATAGTTTTTTATCCTTATAAAATTTATTAGCTTATTAAGTCAATATATAAAACAGTTTTCAATTAAGCGAATTCATTAGAAAAGCAATAAAAAAGATGCAGTGATTTTTACAATCTGTCGATCTTTTAACTTTTTGAAATTAACTCTCCTAGATCCGCAGAGGAGTCGAAGTAAAAAAAAGCTACAAAATTCCTTGACAGTTTTTGAGGGACAGGGTAGTGAAAGGGCATATCTGGATAGAATTTCCAGGAGATATTGCCAGTGTTGGCCTTTTGAATAAGTGAGAGATGCGCATGTTTGCAATCATTAAAACCGGCG
>JAIESK010000073.1 GCA_019746105.1 Alphaproteobacteria bacterium | reverse complement strand
TTAAGCTCATCATCATAGGCTTTAACAATATGTTTAATCATCCGTAGCGTCCTGTAATATATCCTTGTGTACGTTCGTCTTTAGGCATTGTAAACAACTCTCCCGTCTCTCCAGCTTCCACAATGTGTCCACTGTGAAAGAAGGCGGTTTTTTGAGAAACGCGCGCTGCTTGTTGAAGGTTATGGGTAACAATAACAATTGTAAATTTTTCCCGCAATTCATCAATTAATTCTTCTATCTTTGCGGTGGCAATGGGGTCGAGAGCTGAGCAAGGCTCATCCATCAAAATAACTTCTGGACTGACAGCAATAGCCCTTGCAATACAAAGACGCTGTTGCTGTCCCCCCGAAAGGCGAGTTGCTGGTTGGTGAAGGCGATCCTTGATTTCTTCCCAAAGGCCAGCTCGTGTGAGGCTGGTTTCAACAATTTCATCAAGGGCACTTTTATTTTTAAATAGTTTATGGATGCGGGGGCCATAGGCCACGTTTTCGTAAATGGAGCGCGGGAAGGGATTCGGTTTTTGAAAAACCATGCCCACATGGGATCTTAATTCGACCACATCTACCGAGGGGGCATAAATGTCTTTTCCATCTAATAAGACTTTTCCGTCAATATGAATGTTAGGAACACTATCATTCATGCGATTAAGACAGCGTAAGAAGGAGCTTTTTCCGCATCCCGAAGGGCCTATGAGGGCGGTTGTTTGTAATTTCGGCAACCCCAAACTGACCTTAAAAAGGGCCTGTTTATCGCCGTAAAAGAGGCTTAAATTTTTTACATCAATCTTAAAGGGCATATTGAGACTCAAATTTTTTACGAATAGTGATAGCAATACTATTCAAGAGAACCAAGACAAAAAGCAATATAAGGATGGCGCCCGATGTGTTTTCAACAAATCCCATCTCAGGACTTCGGGACCAATTAAAAATTTGAACAGGAAGAACGGTTGTGGGATCAAGAAAAGATGACGGGGGAGTGGCAATAAAGGCTACCATTCCAATCATTAAGAGAGGAGCCGTTTCTCCAAGGGCACGGGCAAGGCTTAAAATAATGCCCGTCACAATGCCGGGGAGGGCTGCGGGGATCACATGATGAAAGAGAACCTGAAGGGGCATTGCTCCCAATCCCATGGCGGCTTCCTTAAGGGCATAGGGAACGGCTGCGAGGGATGCCCGGGTGGTCACAATAATCACCGGAAGGCTCATCAACCCTAGGGTCAATCCGCCCACAAGAGCTGAAGGCCTTGGAAGCCCCATAAAGTGGATAAAAGTAACCAACCCTAAAAGACCAAAGAGGATGGAGGGCACAGCCGCTAAATTATTAATATTGGCTTCGATCAAATGTACCAATCGATTTTTTGGGGCAAACTCTTCTAGATAAATGGCTGCTCCAATGCCTAAAGGAAAAGCAGTTAAGAAGGTGATAATAAGAGTTAATAGAGAACCCAAAAGGCCTCCCCAGATTCCGGCAACCTCAGGCTCTCGCGAATCAGAATGGGTTAAAAAACCGCTATTAAATGCAAGGCGAATTTCATCTCGGGCTTCAAGAGAGTGGATGGTTTTAATTTGCTCTGGGGTTAGATTGCCGGCCTCATCGTTCTTATAATACATATCCACTTCATCAGAGGCAGTCACCCATTTCTTCTCCTCACCCAGTGCATATTGAGCGTGGGGATTTAAGAAATCTGAAGGGGCTGCCGCTGCGAGAACTTCTGTTCTAAAAAATGCGGGAACACCGGTGATAATAATATTGCCAAAAATGGTGCCTAGAAAAAGAAGCGCAAGGCAGAGGCTGGTAAGCCCTAGGCTCTTAAAGTATTTTTCTCGGCGGTGGCGTTTTCTTAAGGTTTTTTTCATGTGAGTTTTCTAAAGATGAAATAAACCAGATTAAGCACAATCCCTATAATCAGGACAACGCCAGCCACAACGAGAAAGCCGAAGGCAAATAAAAGTCCAACTGCAATGAGAAGTGCAAGAATAAGCCAGTGTTTCCAGGTGAATCGTGGAGATTTTTCTTCCCATTGCCAACTTTCCACCTCGATGTGGATGTTCTCTTCCTCTTCCTTTTTGGGAGCGGGTTTTTTAGCCATAAATCCTCCTGTGACGTTTGACGCCCTGTAAGGCCAGTATATTCAAGAAGAAGGTTAAAATAAACAAAACAAATCCCAGCCCAAAGGCAGCCAGGGTTTTGGCATTATCAAATTCCTGATCACCGGTCAAAAGGCTGACGATTTGGACGGTTACAGTTGTGACCGCTTCTAAAGGATTAAAAGTAAGGTTGGCAGCAAGGCCTGCAGCCATAACCACAATCATTGTTTCGCCAATGGCTCGGGAGAGGGAGAGAAGAAAAGCTGCCATAATGCTGGGGAAGGCGGCAGGAAGGAGAACACGTATGATTGTTTCTGAGGATGTAGCACCAAGGCCAATTGAGCCCTCTCGTAAGCTGTTTGGAAGGCGGTGAAGGGCGTCTTCGCACAGAGATGACATATAAGGTAGAATCATGATGCCCATGACGATTCCTGCGCTGAGAGCGCTTTCCGTTGAAAGGGAAAGATGAAATGCTTCTCCAACGCTGCGTAAAAAGGGCGCAAGGGTTGTGATGGCAAAAAAACCATAAACGAGGGTGGGAATCCCCGCCAGAATTTCAAGGACCGGCTTGAAAATGTTGCGCATTGTGGGCGTGGCATACTCGGATAAATAGACGGCTACCATAAGGCCGCACGGAAGTCCCACCGTCATGGCAATAAGAGTGATTAAAATGGTCCCCGTAAAAAGAGGCACGGCGCCAAAGCCCACGTCTTCTCCTGAAGGAAGGGTGTGAGGCGCCCAGGTCAGCCCAAAAAGAAAATCAATGATGGATACGCGGGCAAAGAAACGTAAAGTCTCTCCAAGAAGGGTGACACCAATACCGATGGAGATCACAACGGCGCCAAGCGCACAAAGGAAAAAGAAAAAGCGGACAATTTTTTCAAGCCAAAGAGATCTCATACAAGACTCCTTGTTTGGTAGGGTACTTTGCCCCAGATCCTGAGCTCGCCACTTCGTGACTCCTCAGGATGACAACACTTTATATTTAAATGTAAAAGTGATGTCATCCTGAGACCTTGAGCGTAGCGAAAGGGACTCAGGATCTCCTTCAAAAAAATGTCATTAGAGCTTATCTGCAAAAGCCCGCGAGCATGTTCATAGATTTCCTTTTGCTCTGGAAGAGGGATCAACCCTTTTTTCCGAAGGTAACCTCTTTCTCCCACTGCATCGGAGGAAGTAAATTCCATGACATAAAGAGCGCGGTTGACATGATGAGAAAGGTCATTAAGCTTGATATACAAATAAAGGGGACGACTAAGAGGATAAATCCCATCTCGAATATTTGAAAAGGACGGTGTTATCCCCTCAACAGGTAATGCTAAAAGGCGGTTTTTATTTTTTTCATAAAAGCTAAAGGTGATAATACCAACTGCATCAGGTGCGTTTAAAACTTTTTGAATGATTAAATTTTCATTGGCTGGAGCTTCAATATACACGCCATCGTGCCTTAAGGAGGATCCACACGGTCCCTTAATTTTTTCCGTGAGAACATCATAAGTTCCGGAAGCGGGAGCCGGCCCCAAAATGTGGAGTGGAACCGCCGGGAAAGAGGGTTGAATTTGACTCCAAGTTTGATTGGGGTTTTTTTTGCAAAGGGAGTCTATAGGAAGATCTTCAGCAATTGCTTGTCTCAAATCCTCAAGGGTCAGGGAAAAATCCTGGGACCCTTTGCGTTTAATGAGAACAAGGCCATCTTGTCCGATTTTAAATTCCTGGATCTGCACACCTTGTTGAGCGCACTTTTTCTTTTCCCCCTCTGTAAAAGGACGAGAGGTAATGGCACCATCGGGGCCACTTTGGCTTTCACAAAGGAGCTTAATTCCAGCTCCTGTGCCAATGCTTTCAACGATGGGTGTAGGTTCCTGGGTTTTGTAGTGAAAATGTTCAGCAACCGCAGCCGCAAAGGGAAAAACAGCGGAGGAGCCCACAATACGTAAAGGAGGGGCAGCTTGGGCGATTTGGGTTCCTAGAAGGAAAATGAAAAAAAGAAAAAGCCTCCCCTTCGTCATTGCGAGGCCCTGAAAGGGCCGCGGCAATCCAGAAACAAGATGTTTCATGATAAACCTGGATTGCTTCGCTACGCTCGCAATGACGATCATTTTCTTCCCTACATTTCCCGGTGGAGAGAAAAATGAGTCAACTCCTCCAGGGCGTATTTTAGAGGAGAGGGCGGAAACTTAGTCAGGCAAGAAAGAGCCTCTTCCACATAAATTTCAGCCATTTGCTTGGACTCAAGCAAAGCATTGGATTTATTTAAGAGAATAAGAGCCTTTTGAAGATCATTGTCATCACGAGTTTCTTTCGCCAACATGTCTTCCCAAAAGGAGGCTTCACTTCCTTTTTGATAAGCAAGAAGGAGGGGCAACGTGACTTTCCCTTCACGAAAATCATCGCCAATGGTCTTTCCTAGCTGTCCTTGGTTTGCCGTATAATCAAGGATATCATCCGTGAGTTGGAAGGCAATGCCAAGAGTCCTGCCAAATTGAGCAAGGACTTTTCTCTGTTCATCGGGCGCTTTTGCAACCACAGCTCCCACCTCTGTGGCCGCTGAGAAAAGACGGGCTGTTTTTGATTCAATAATCTTAAGATAAGTATCTTGGGTGAGCTCTAAAGAATGACTCATGCTTAATTGTAAAACCTCACCTTCAGAAATGGCTGAGGAGGCCTTGGATAAAATATCCAGGATTTCCAAGGATCCATCAGCTACCATTAGTTCAAAGGCTCTGCTGAAAAGAAAATCACCTACCAGAACGCTAGCCTTATTGTTCCATAGGGAATTCGCTGTTTGCCTTCCTCGTCTGAGAATACTTTCATCTACCACATCATCGTGAAGAAGAGTTGCCGTGTGGATAAACTCAACACACGCTGCAAGATGAATGTGGCGCTCACCATTGTATCCGCAAAGCTCCGCCGAAGCGATGGTGAGAAGGGGCCGCAGGCGCTTTCCTCCAAGAGAGATCAGATAGCCCGCAATCTCAGGAATGAGGGTTACAGGGCTCTCCATTTTTTGAAGGAGGCAAGTATTCACTGCGCTGAGTTGGTTTTGCAAAAGGGAAAGCAGCGGCTCAAATCCAGAGGAGGGAGTCAGAGAAGGTTTGAGCGAAGGGTGCATGCGAGGTTTTTTCCTATCTTGCTTTTCAAGCCTAATCTACCCTAAATTAGTGTTAAGATGCCAGTCTTAAAGTGATGCTGTTAAAAAGGCACTTTAGATAAACTCTCTAAGTGCAAACAATCATTCCAAGATAGCAAATACCCTGTGGCAAAGCCGACAGGGTATTTAGGTTATTTATCTTGCGCCGTAAGCTGCAGAGACTATAGTCCCATAAGATTAATATTTATGCCAAACATTTAGTTCCATGGCCTAAGAGAATGAACTCTTTTTCCTGCGCTGAAATCAGGTGGTAAAGTAGGCACTGAAGTAGGGTTGCCACTACCTGCTTATAACCTTAAACGATGTTCTCGGCTTGCCATAGGATAAGTGTGTCTACTGCTTACTGAAAGTGTTTTTAGATAAGGCAAAAAGACAAAAATTATCCCTTCTAACCTAACACATCTCCTGCATTCTTAACGATCAGTCTTTCCTGGCTCCGCCTCACTCACTTTCGCAGCAGGTTCAGTTATATCTTGTTTATAAGGGCCATACTTTGCATCAACACCTTCATCTGTATGGGTACCTGTTGCTATGTTTGGATGAGGAGAAACTGTCCGAGAGCCTATATCTTCATCACTCATAGCATAAACTGTCATAGGGGAGAGCATCACTCCAGACATCAACAGAATAAATAATAATTTTTTCTTCATAATTACACCTCTAACAATATAGTTAACATCATTTATAATTTAACACATTTAAAAACTATTGTAAAGTTGATTTACGTTTAAATGAAAGTTGCATGGAAAAAGAAAATTGTTGCTCACTCGGCTCTCATGGGTAAGATCATTGTTACTGTCACTGTTAAAGCACCATTGTACATTGGCTTATAGAGAAATGCAGAATACAAAGAGAAGGAAGCTTATGACAAATGTCACCATTGTTGGAGGAGGCCTTACTGGCGGCACGTTGGCTTATGCCCTAGCTCAAAAAGGGCTGAAGGTTGCCCTTATCGATCAAATTGATCCGAAAGCCCCTCTTATTTCTGATGGACGTTCTTTTGCCCTTTCCCGCAGCTCTTATAATATCTTTTCTAAACTTGGTATGTGGCCAGAAGCGGCAACACCTATTACCTCCATTCATACCTCCGATGGGGTGCTGCCTCGGTGGGTGGATTATGAGGCTCAGGATGTTAAGGGAGAACCCTTAGGCTATGTTGTGGATAGCGCACTTTTAAAGAAAAACATCTCTGAAAAAGTTCTCTCCTCCAAGAATATCAAACTGTATGCGCCTGCTCGGGTGGTGGCCTTTAAGAGAGAAGGCGCGCTGACTCAGGTGGAAACAGAGGCAGAGGAGTGCATCGAAAGTCCCCTTTGCATTGCAGCCGATGGGAAATCTTCAGCCTTGCGAAAGTGGGCGGATATTCCCCTGACCCGCTGGGCCTATGACCAAGTCGCCATTGTGTGCAATATGACCCATAGCCGGCCTCACAATCATCGAGGGTTCGAACATTTTTTGCCTTCTGGCCCCTTGGCCTTAGTGCCCCGTCCAGGCAATGAATCGGGCCTTGTGTGGTCTATTCAGGAGGAGAAGGCAAAGGTTCTTCTTTCTCTGTCGGACACAGCTTTTGCGGAGGAAGTTCAAGCTGCCTTTGGAGAGGCATTAGGAAAACTGAAGCTTTCAAGTCAGCGCTTTTCCTATCCCTTAGGCGTTTGTTTGCCAAGACAACTGATTGATACGCGCCTTGCTCTTGTGGGGGATGCGGCCCATACGTTCCACCCTGTTGCGGGGCAAGGTTTAAATGTTGGCCTTCGTGATGTTGCCACCCTTGTGGATATCCTCACCGAGGCCTTTTCCTTAGGATTAGATTTGGGCTCCCAAACAATTTTGAAACAATACCAGAGGCAACGGCGGCTTGATATCTATTTCATGGCTCTTTTGATGGATGGTTTTGTGCGTGCTTTTTCCACTCAAAGTCGTTCTATTGCGCGGGTACGATCTCTTGGTTTTGGAATGGTTAGAAACATCCCTCCTTTGAAAAGGTTTATGATTCGCCATGCCATGGGGAGCACCGGTCATGTTCCCTATTTGGCACGGGATTGAAACCCTCTCCATAAAAATCCAAAGAGCACAAGGAGGAAAAGGGCAAAGGGAAACCCCCACAAGAAAACCGTTTTTTGATTGAAGGGGGGACGGAAGAGAATATCATCGCCAAACCTTTGACGTAATTCCCCCCTTATCTCTTCGTCGGATTTTCCTTTTTTGAGTTCTTCATCAATAAATTCTTTTAAGGCTTTTGCTTCCGGCATGTCAGAGTCGGCAATAGATTGCCCTGCACAGACGGGACAGCGGACTTCCTTATAAAGGTCAGACGTGGCCATCAAGTCGTGAGGCATCAATAGGAGCGCAAGGAGAACTAAAGGAACTTCTTTCCGTCTCAAAAGCGAGATAAGAGCTCCGGCTGCCATCAAAAAACCACCAATCCAAATCCAGGGCGCAAGCGGAATAAGGGAGGCTCGGAAGAGCCAGCGTTTCTCACCCTGATAAGGGCCCAGAATGACATACAGGTCAGAAAAGCCATTGGTTAAAATAGCCGTTTCACTGAGGAGCGAATTCTGTGGTTGATACAACCGCTTTTCGGGTGTCAAAATACTTTTCCCTGAAACGAGTGTTGCCTTTTCATAAAGATAGGTGGGGGTTTTCCCTTCGGTCACGTCCTGGAGGGTGAGGGTTTTACTGCCGATAGTAAGGCTCTCATTGAACCCAAGAATTTTCGTCTCATCAACCCGAAGACCGCTCCCCACACTAATGCCCAAGAGGGAAAGGGCTACACCAATATGAGCAAGAGTTGGTCCTAAGTGAAGGCGCCCTTTGAAAAAAGCTTCTAGGGATCCCGTCAAAACCCAAATGGCTAATCCACATCCTAGAATTGTTTCTAAAGAAAGAGGATAATAAATGTAGAGTAGGAAAACTATAGCTCCTAGACCTGCCGTTAAGGGAAGAATGAGAAGTTGGAAAAGGGATGTTTCTTCCTCCCTTAAGAGAGCGCCAAGAGGTATCAAGAGAAAGGCAGGGAGGAGAAGGGGAAGCAAGGTTTGGTTGAAGTAAGGAGCCCCCACGGCAACGGTTTCGTTCCAGAGGCCTTCGCTTAAAAGAGGATAAAGCGTTCCAAAGCAAAGGGAGATCAGACCCACAAAAAGAAGGAGCGAATTCAAGAAAAGAAGTCCCTTACGTGAAAAGAGGGGTATAGAAGGGCTTTGAAAACGTGGGGAGCGCCACACCCACAGGAAAAGGGAAAAACCCATAATCCCGCCGATAAGGCTTAGGATAAACAGGCCCCGATCTGGATCTTGGGCAAAGGAGTGAACGGACGCAATCAACCCTGACCGCACCAAAAAGGTTCCTAAAAGACTGAACCCAAAGGTGAGAAGGCTCAAGAGCAGGCTCCACCGATAAAAAGACTGGGTTCTTAAAATATGGAGAAGAGCTGTTCCTGCAAGCCAAGGCATGAGGGAGGCATTTTCCACGGGATCCCAAAACCACCAACCACCCCAGCCCAATTCATAATAGGCCCACCAACTACCCAACGTGATGCCTATCGTAAGAGTTGACCAGGCAAATAAGGCCCACGGACGGGTCAGGGTAGCCCAGGCCGCGCCTTCACTTCCCCAAAGGGCAGCGAGAGCGAGAGAAAAAGGGGCTGAAAATCCGACATACCCGAGGTAAAGAAAGGGCGGATGAATCATCAAGCTTTTGTCTTGAAGGAGGGGATTTAGAGATTGGCCTTCCGGAAGCGGAAAGGAAAGAAGGGTGAAAGGGTTTGAGGTCATCAACAAAAAAACAAGAAAACAAAAGATAAGAAGACCTTGAAAAGTAAGTGTGCGCGCCCGAAAAGGAGGATCTTTTAAAAAGAGAGAAAGAGCGACAGCCACCAAGGATAAAATTAAAACAAAAAGAAGAAGAGAGCCTTCGTGATTACCCCAACTGGCCCCAAGGCGATAATACCAGGGAAGTTCTGTATGATCATTAAGGGCAACCGTGAGAAGAGAGAAATCACAAAACAAGAAGGCTAGCATTAAGGTGATAAAAGTAGCTAGAATCAAGATGCCTTGCATGTAGGCGGCAGCTGTTCCCAGGATAAGGTAGCGATTATTATTCTGTAATACTCCCCAAAAAGATGCACCTGCTTGCACTGCTGAAAATCCTAAGGCCAAGGCTAAGAAAAGGTTTCCGATCTCACCGATCATCGCGCCACAGTCCTTTTTCTTTCAACCTGTCAGCCACTTCTTTGGGCATATAATTTTCGTCGTGCTTGGCCAGCACAGCTTCGGCTTGGAATGTGCTGGGCTCAGAAAGATGACCTTCCACAACTACGCCTTGCCCTTCCCGAAAGAGGTCGGGTAAAAGACCCGTGTAATTAACTTTCAAAACTTTTGCATGGTCCGTAATATGAAAAGTAACTTTTTGGCCGTGTTGCCTTAAGGAGTTTTTTTCAACCAGGCCCCCCACTCGCAGCCGTTGCTCAGGGTGAATTTTTTTCTGGCTTAAATCGGACGGGGTGTAAAAGAAAACAAGGTTGTCTCGAAAGGCGATTGAGACAAGGAAGATGGCGATCCCAAGGCCCACAAGTCCCATAAAAATGATTAGAAAGCGCTGCTGCTTTGGCTTCATTTTTTTGAATCCCTATAGCTCCACCATAAAAATGCCATTAAGCTGAAAAAGGTAAATCCATAGGCACTGAGGATATAAAAAAGGTAGGGCGTGTCCAAGCTCACGAGAGCCCCTCCTGAACAAGAAGTTTACGTTTATTGAGCTCGGTACGGGCCCGTATGATGAAGAGCACCAAAAAGTAAAAACCATAGGCCGCGGTCATAAGACCAAGGGGAAGAAGCATGCTAGGATGGATAGATGGGCTTCCAAATTTTGTTAGGCTCGCCGGTTGATGAAGGGTGTTCCACCAATCAACGGATCCCTTAATAATGGGAAGATTAATTACACCGATGATGGCTAAAAGAGAGGCTGCCCTTATCCCTTGGGCGGAATGGGCATAAGCTTTATAAAGAGCCCAATAGCCTCCATAAAGGAAAAGAAGAACAAGAACAGAAGTCAGGCGCGCATCCCACACCCAGTAAGTTCCCCACATGGGTTTTCCCCAGAGCGATCCCGTGACAAGGCTGAGCACAGTAAAAAGAGCGCCGATGGGGGCCACACTGATGGCTAAAATTTCCGCAAAGGGATGGCGCCAAACCACAACAAAAAGACTGAAAACTGCCAAAATGCCATAGCAAAAAAGCGCCATCCAAGAGGCCGGTACATGAATGTACATGATGCGCATGGCGTCCCCTTGTTGATAGTCAGGGGGCGAAGTAATAAGTGCTGAATAAAGACCTGCTGCAAAGCAAAGAGCGCCCAGCACAAGGGCAATGGGGAACAAAAAATTTGTGACCTTAAGGAAATAACGGGGTTTGGCCAAAGTGAATTTCATTTAACGCTCCGCTGCAAAAGGAAGAGCCCAACTTCCTGCTGTTACACTAAGGATTAAAAGGAAGAGAGAACTTCCCATAAGGAGGCAGAAAGAAGGGAAAGAATCAAGTCCTAATTGCGTCATTTCCATCACTGAAAGACCAAAAATAAGAAGCGGCAAGGTCAGGGGCAGAATGATTAGGGAGAGGAGAAGGCCGCCGCCTTGAGTATTGAGGGTCAGGAGGCTTCCCAAAATTCCTAGGGCACTGAGAGCAGGAAATCCAATAAGAAGGGTTAAAAGGAGAGAAAGTGTCTCCCCTGACGAAAGGGCGAAAAGAGGGGAGAGGAGGAAACTCATCACAGCCAAAGGAAGACCGATGAAAAGATATTCAGCCATGACTTTAGACAAAAGATAGGTTGATGTCAGAGAAGGATGCAGAAGGATTTCATCTAAAAGGCCGCATTGTGCTTCCCTTTTTAAAAGAAGGGGGGTGGAGAAGAAAATGGTGAGGATGGCGAGAATCCAAATCAGTCCGGGCGCGCTCTGCCTTAAAAATATTTCATTGGGCCCCAAGGTTAAGGAGGCACAAAAAAGGGCGAGGGCAAAAAAAGTAAAGGTGGATGAAAGGTTCCCCTTATGAAGATAAGCATTATAGAGCTCTCGGGAAATCATAAACAAATTTCCCTTATTTCCGGCCGCTTTTCGTGGCTTGCAAGAAGGATAAGCCCCTCGTTTTCTATGTGATGGGCGAGAGAGTCCTCAAAAATTTTCCGGCCTTCTGAATCGAGGTTTGTATGGGGTTCATCCAGTATCCATAAAGGACGCGCAAGCCAGTGAAGACGACTTAAACTGAGGCGCTTTTGCTGTCCTTGGGAGAGGTGCTGGGTCTTTTGATTTACAAGTGGCGCAACCCCCCAAATATGAAGCGCTTCCTCGATAGCCTTTTTTTCAACCCGATAGTGATAATGCCATAGGTTGACTTGATCCTTTAAAAGGGCTTCTGGGTGAAGTCCAAGCGAGTGGCCACTGTAAAGAAGATTCTGCTGATAGGTAGAAAGCTGAATTCTTTTTCCTTTCCAAAATATGGTTCCCGGCGGAGGCTGGATAAGCCCCGCAATCATGCGAAGAAGAGTTGATTTTCCTGCTCCGTTTGTCCCGTGAATCAAAAGTATCTCTCGTTGCGCAAGAGAAAACGAGAGGTTTGAAAAGAGGGGGAGGAATGAAATATTTCGTACATCCAGCATAACTGAACCTTAAACGTGACATTGCTGGAAGTCAACGGAGGAGCGCCTTTAGGGCTATTTTCGCTTCCTTAAAATAGAGGTAAGTCTTTCAACAAGCTGTTTATAGGGATCTGTTTTTGTTATCTGTTCAGCTTCTTGTTTCAGTGTAGTAAGAGCCTCTGGACTGGCATCATCTAACTCAACAGTGCTTTCAAATTGAAGACGACAATAATCGTCTTTAAGGAGCATTCTTAGGCTTTCTCCAGTAGCGGCTGTTGTGCCATCCAAAAAAACATTAGCCAATAAAGGGACGAAACTGAAAAGACCTCCATTTCCATTTATTTTCGGATAAGGAGCATGTCCCGTTCCAAGAGAGAGCACAAATATTGAGCGATTAGGAAAAAGCTCTTTCGCGCGAGAGTAAGCCAATAAAGCAGGATCATTTGCAGCAATGCCGCCATCAATAACCTTATGACCAGGCAAGTTGATGAAAGGGATTTCTTCTGTTTTTCCATCTTTGTCTATGGGAATGTTTCGTTGTGTATAGAAAGTTCCCGCCTTAAAATAAGTAGGAGCTGCTGATGTAAATCTTGCTGCTTTTCGCATTTTAAGATTAGAGTACCCTTTATTGGGATTTTTAGCATGCTCACTATCCAGTAAAAGAAGGCGACCGAGCTCGGGAGCATAAGTTGTGACAAACACAGGCTTTAAAGCCACTTTCAAATCTACTTCTTTGAAGGTTTCAGCAAGAACAGGCTTTAGTCCTTGTTGTACATTATAGAGAGGCCAGATCGCTCCCCAAGGGTTTGTAAATTTTTGGTAAAAATATCTCGAAAAAATTTTAGGGCCTTCTGTCTCAAAAAGTTCATCGCAGTTATTAATGGGCCTCCCCGAAGCGAGTAGAAGGGCTGTAAGGCCTCCAATTGAAGAGCCTGCAAAGGAATCAAAAATTTTACTAATGGGAATTGGTTGACCAAGCTTTTCACTTATGTCTTTTTCGAGAGCGGAAAGAATTAAGATAGGAGCGAGGCCACGCATTCCTCCCCCATCCAAAGCTAAAACAAGAGCAGGATTTTCTGAAGAGGTGGAGTTTTTTGGGGTTGGACTTGGAACATGCTTTTTATCTGCCGCAACAGAACTTGGAAAATTATCATCATGTATAATTGGGTTGTTGTCTGGTGTATTTTGCCATTGGGGAGATCTCATTAAGCTGCTAGCAATATTCCCATCATCTTCTGAATTGTTACCAGCATTTAAGGGAGACGCAAAATTTGTAAGGCTCCCCCAAAGTAAAAAAAATATCAATGTTGATAATGATGTTTTTTTCATTTCACTTCTTTTAATTTTATTAAATATTATATAGAATATCATAAAAATGGTCTTTAGCAAGATCTAGATAACAAGTAAATTTTTCCTCCGCAACGGATTGCAAAAAAGACCTCTTTCCTTTAAGGATAGTGTGTATCTTTAAAGCGATGGATTGATTCATGAAAGTATCTCAAAAAGTCAAAAAAATTCTCGCAAATTATGAAAGCGATTGTCCAGGAACCAAAGCTAATCTTGCCCGTATTTTAATGCAGGGCCGTTTGGCGGGGACGGGGAAAATGATTATTCTCCCCGTGGACCAAGGATTTGAGCATGGCCCCGGACGCAGTTTTGCGATCAATCCAGAAGCCTATGATCCTCTCTATCATTACAAAATGGCGGTAGATGCGGGCCTTTCAGCTTATGCTGCCCCTTTGGGTATGCTAGAAGCCGGAGCAGATAGTTTTGCTGGCGCCATTCCTACTATTTTGAAAATCAACAGCTCTATCAGCCTTTTGCCCGGTGGGGATGAAGCAGATCAAGCAGTGACCGGATCCATTCAAGATGCTTTGCGACTGGGATGTTCAGCCATTGGATTTACTATTTACCCTGGATCGAATGCTATCCTGGAGATGATTGAAGAATTAAGAGAACTTGCTGAGGAAGCCAAAGCGTGTGGGCTGGCTGTGGTTGTGTGGTCTTATGCTCGCGGCAATATGTCAAAGGAGGGAGAAACCGCCCTTGATACCATTGCCTATGGCGCTCACATAGCCGCTCTCTTGGGGGCGCATATCATTAAGGTGAAACTTCCCACTGACTATTTGGAAAATGCTGAAGCGAAGAAGGAATATGTGGCTCACAAAGTTGAGCGGGATACCCTGAAAGCGCGGGTCCATCATGTGGTGCAATGCTGCTTTAATGGGCGCCGTCTTGTGGTGTTTTCGGGAGGGGTTGCCAAGGACCTGAAGGGTGTGTTTGAGGATGCACGTGCCATCCGTGACGGCGGAGGAAATGGGTCCATTATTGGGCGTAATGCTTTCCGCCGGCCTCATAAAGAGGCTATGGAAATGCTCGATACGCTTGTAAAAATTTATCAAGGAAAACTTTAAGGATTAACGCTTATGAAAATTAATGGAAATGCCATTCGACCAGGAAATATTATTCAACACAACAACCGCTTGTGGATTGCTGTCAAAATTCAACACACCCAACCGGGCAAAGGCGGGGCCTATCTTCAAGTGGAGTTAAAGGATATTCGTGATGGTACAAAGCTGAATGAGCGGTTTCGTTCCAGTGAATCCGTTGAAAGGGTTCGTTTGGATGAGAAAGAATATCAGTTCCTTTATGAAGAGGGGGACGCAGTAGCTCTTATGGATCAAGAAACCTTTGAGCAAATTCATCTTCCTAAGAACTTGCTCGGAGATTCTCTTCCCTTCCTGAAGGACGGCATGATTATCACCGTTGTGTCCTATGAAGGAGATATCGTAGGAGCTGAGCTTCCTGAGACGGTCGTGATGGAAATTGTGGAAGCTGAACCTGTTGTAAAAGGGCAAACGGCTTCTTCCTCTTACAAACCCGCCATTTTAGAAAATGGTGTTCGTATTATGGTTCCTCCGCACATTGAGGCAGGAACGAAAGTTGTTGTTAACACTGCCGACAGCTCTTATGTAGAGCGGGCTAAGGAATAAATTTATGGCTCATCAATTGCGACTTGTGTCGCGCTCTCCGCATTTAAACGTTATGTGTAATGCGGCCTTTAAAGCTGCAAGAGACCTTGTTCGTGATTTTGGTGAAGTCGAACACCTTCAAGTTTCTCGAAAAGGTCCGGGCGATTTTGTTTCGACAGCAGATAAAAAAGCAGAGAATACTCTTTATAAAGAGCTTAAAAAAGCGCGTCCTTCCTATGGGTTTTTGATGGAAGAGAGCGGGAAAAAAGAAGGAGATGAACATACCTGGATCATTGATCCTCTGGATGGTACTTCTAATTTCCTTCATGGCATTCCTCATTTTGCAATTTCCATTGGCCTTCAAAAAGGTGATGAGTTGATTGCGGGTGTGGTTTATGACCCCGTCAAAGATGAAATGTTTTATGCGGAAAAGGGAGGAGGGGCCTTTCTTAATGACAGGCGCCTTCGTGTTTCAGGTCGTCATCATCTATCAGAAGCCCTTTTTGCCACAGGCATTCCTTTTGCCGTGCATGATGCTAAAACCCAAGCTAAATTCCAAAGGGCTATGGAAAATGTCATGCCGCTCGTAGCAGGTGTACGTCGCTTTGGAGCAGCATCTCTTGATCTTGCTTATGTTGCCGCAGGACGGTTTGATGGGTATTGGGAGCGTCCTCTTAAATCTTGGGATATGGCTGCGGGCATTGTGTTAGTGCGTGAAGCGGGAGGATATACCTGTGACCTTCAAGGGGGTGATGATATCTTGGGAACAGAGTCGGTTTTAGTGGCCAACCAAGCCCTCTATCAACCTTTGAAGGATCTTATATTGCCGGTGTATAAGTAATTTTCTTAAAGACACTGGAGTTTTGCAAAACATTCTTAATATCATCAATAAGATCCTGAGTCCCTTTCGCTTTGCGAAAGGTCTCAGGATGACAAAAATACTCAACAAATACAAATAGTTGTCGTCCTGAGGAGCCCTTTAGGGCGAGTTCAGGATCTATTCAATAACATAGTTGATCCAATGCATTACTCATTGCGCAGCAATATTATATGTCGTTAAGGCAGTTAGCGCTTTAAAAGAAGCCCTTCATGAAGAATCAAGGTGCGGTCCATGCGTTTGGCTAGGTCCATGTTATGGGTGGCAATAAGGGCCGCAAGGTTTTCTTTACGCACCAGCTCAATCAGCTTTTCGAAAACAGAGGCGGCAGTTGTCTCATCCAGGTTTCCGGTCGGCTCGTCTGCAAGGAGTATCTTAGGTCGGTTGGCAAGGGCCCTTACAATGGCTACCCGCTGTTGCTCTCCACCGGAAAGGCGGGCAGGGCGGTGAGAAGCTCGGTTCACAAGACCAACTTCTTTCAACAAGTCATGGGCCCGTTCTCGAGCATTAGAAAAAGATTGGCCTGCAATCATTTGAGGAAGGATAATATTTTCTTCCGCACTGAATTCGGGCAAAAGGTGGTGGAACTGATAGACAAAACCCAGCACATTCTGACGGATTTGGGTACGGTCCCGATCATTGAGATGGGCGCATTTTTTATCCTCAATGATGACATCACCCCCATCCGCCTTTTCTAAAAGGCCTGCCGTTTGTAGCAAGGTGGATTTTCCTGATCCGGAAGGGCCCACAAGGGCGACGATTTCCCCGGGATAAAGGTCAAGATCAACGCCTTTCAAGATGTGTAAGGATTGGGTTCCTTGATGGAAGGTACGTTTCAGTGATTTCAGAGAGAGAAGAGGTTTTTTACTCATAGCGCAAAGCCTCCACAGGATCGAGGCGGGAGGCCCGCCATGCGGGATAGAGTGAGGCCAGGAAGGTCAAGAGTAGAGCAATGAAGAGAACTAGAAATACTTCCTTGGGGTCGACTCGAGCTGGCAGTTTTGAGAGGAAATAAACTTCAGCGCGGAACAACTCTGTTCCTAAAAGGAATTCAACTCCCTTTTTAATAGTATCTATATTCCAGGAAAATAAAAGGCCCGCTGTAGCGCCGACAAAGGCGCCAACCGTGCCGATGGTGGATCCGGCAATAAAGAAGACCCGCATCATCATGCCTTGGGTTGCGCCCATGGTGCGTAAAATAGCGATGTCACGCCCCTTGTCTTTCACCAACATAATCAGGGTAGAAATCACATTAAAGGAGGCCACAATAATGATAAGTGTCAGAATGATAAACATTACATTGCGTTCCACATTGATGGTGCTGAAAAACTCTTTGTTAGCTTGTTGCCAATCAAAAAGGCGCAGGTTTTTCCCCATCGTTAAAGGTTGGAGTTCTTGCTTATAATGGGCAACATTTTCAGGATTTTCTGTGAAGACTTCAATTCGAGTGACTCCTTCGCCGAGTTGATAAAATTTTTGTGCCGATTCAAGGGGGATAAAAACAAAAGTTGAATCATATTGAATCATGCCCGCATCAAAAATGCCGGCAATTTCAAAAGTCCGGCTGCGTGGCATGGTGCCAAAGGCGGTAGCATTGCCTTCAGGAGAGACAAGGGTGATTTTATCGCCGAGAATAAGGCCTAACTTTTCAGCGAGACGTTTTCCAATAATAGCACTATTCGGGCGATCAAAAAACCTGAGCTGGCCGCGGACAAGGTTGTCGGCAATAGTTTTGCGTGATTCTAAATCAGCGGCGGTCATACCATGAATTACGACCCCGGTGGCATTTCCATGAGCGGTGGCTAAAGCTTGTTCTTCCACAATGGGATTAGCTCCTGTAATACCAGGTTGTAGCTTTATTTTTTCAGTCAAAGCGTCATAATCAGTCAAGGATTTAGATTGGCTATAAACGGCTAAATGTCCATTCATGCCAATAATGCGGGTTAAGAGTTCATGGCGAAAGCCATTCATCACCGACATGACAATAATCAGGGCCGCAACCCCAAGAGCAATCCCCAGAAAAGAAAACCAGGCTGTCACTGAAATGAATCCTTCTTGACGGCGGGCTCTTAGATAGCGGAAGGCTACAAATCTTTCAAAGGCTGAAAACACCTGAGTATACTCTCCATTTTATTTGGGGAAATCATAGTCCTTTGTTGGCTTTATAGCAACTGGGGGAATGAACGTGTGTAAAATTTAATCATCCTCCATAAATATCTGTCATTTAGGGAGTATGGTCAACGAATTTTTCTCATTATACTCTTCAATGTATTAATTTTTATTAAAATTTTAATAAAATTAAATATTTTAACATCTTGTTTTATTCTTATTAAAAGCATCAGTGATGGTAACTATTTGATAGGTTAAATGATAATGAAAAAAAATTTGTTTGTATTAATGCTCTCAGCTTTTGTTTTAATGAATGCTCAGCCGTCTTATGCTATGATGGAGATTGAAGAGAATAAAATTAAATCTCCTCTCCCAACCCCTTCTCTCCCAACCCCTTCTCTCCCACAAAAACCGAGGGAAAAAAGGTGGATTCCTCAAGCGCCTATGAAAGAGGATCTGCTTAACAGATGGATAAAAAAGGCTAATGATTTCCCAGGGGAATATAGGATTGTGGGTGATATCCTTTGGCGTTTGCAATAATACTCTCTCGAACTCTCTTTTCCCTTTCTTGTCCTTATAGGAAGGGAAAAGAGTTAAAGGATATTGGACTGTCCATTTTTCATTTTAGTTACCTCAACTGAAATAAGAGCTCTTTAAGGGCGAATTTAATTCATTTAAACTCTTGTAATTGAAGTAAGTAACTTTAAATCAGTCGTTTATCACGTAAAGATGTGTGGCCAAATTTGCCAATGATAATATGGTCTAAGACATTAATGTCCAGTTCTTTGGCAGCCTTAATGACTCGCTTGGTAATATCAATATCCGCTTGGGAAGGAGTCGGGTCACCACTGGGATGGTTATGCACCATGATCAGGCTGGAGGCGCCAAGCTCAAGGGTACGCTTGACCACTTCGCGAGGGAAGACTGGGGTTATATTAACGGTGCCTTGCTGCTGAACTTCATCGGCAATAATTTTATTTTTTTGATCAAGAAACAGCAGGCGAAGTTGCTCCACAGTTAAGTGAGACATACGGGCTCGGCAATACTCAATGACGGTATTCCATGTGTCAAAAATAGGGTTTTGGCTGGCTTCTTCCCGTACCAGTCGGCAGCTGGCTTCATGAACGGCTTTAAGGGTTGCAATAGTGGCTTCTCCCACACCGGGAATGGATTTTAATTTTTGAGGAGCCGCCTGAAGCACCCCTGAAAGACTTCCGCATTCTTTCAAAAGAGTTTTAGCAAGAGGTTTGACATCTCCCCGTGGGATAACGCCGAAAAGAAGGAGTTCAATAATTTCATAATCAGGACTCGCTTTTTCTCCTCCTTTTAGAAAGCGCTCTCGTAAGCGGCTGCGGTGTCCGTTATGGTCTGTCATAGGGTAAAGATCTCGTAACCTGTTGAAGTGACGCCAATACTGTGCTCAAATTGGGCAGAAAGAGATTTGTCTCGGGTGACTGCCGTCCAACCATCGCCTAGAATCTTGATATCGTACTTGCCTGCATTGATCATGGGTTCAACGGTGAAAAACATGCCTTCTTGAAGTTCAAGTCCCGTATGTGGTTTTCCATAGTGCAGAACGTTGGGAGCGGTATGAAAGACCGTCCCTAATCCATGACCACAAAAATCTCTCACGATGGAAAAACCTTTTGATTCTGCAAAACTTTGAATAGCATGCCCAATATCTCCTAAATGAGCTCCAGGACGAATCGTTTCAATGCCGCGCATCATGGCTTCATAAGTTGTATCAATGAGCTTTTGAGCAAGGACAGAGATTTTTCCGATGGCATACATCCGGCTTGTGTCCCCATACCAGCCATCCAAAATGACTGTAATATCAATATTGAGAATATCTCCTTTTTCAAGTTTTTTAGGCCCGGGAATGCCGTGGCAGACCACATGATTAACAGAAGTACAAATTGATTTTGGAAAACCTTTATAATTCAAGGGAGCTGGGATGGCTTTGTGACTGATGATAAAGTCATGGCACAAGTCATTCAGCTCTTGGGTCGTTATTCCTTCTTTAATATGGGATTCAATGAAATCAAGGGTTCGTGCAGCCAAATGCCCTGCTTTTCGCATGCCTTCAAAATCGCTGGAGGAGTGAATCTTTATATTACTTAAATCATCATACATGGTTATTCATAGTTAAAGGTTAAAGAATGGGTCAGTGTAATTCCTTTAGGGGAAACATCGCAAGCATAGACAAGAGGCTTTACCCCCTTTTTTAAAGCTTTCAGGGTTTCTTCTTGATAATGAGGATCGATATCCCCTGCAATTTCAAAGGCGCTGCAATCATTTCGTTGAACCACATAAATAATATAGGCCTGATGACCAGCCTCTACCATATCAACCAGCTCACGCATATGTTTGGCACCACGAGTGGTGACAGAGCTGGGAAAGGCAGCTTTAGTGTCTCTCTTTAAGTGGACATTTTTGACTTCGACGTAAGTTAGCCGCCCTGAAGAATGGGTCAGTAAAATATCAATCCTAGAATTCTTCCCATAGGAAACCTCCCGCTTTAATTCTTCAAAATCTTGAAGTTCGGGAATAAGACCTGACTGCAGGGCTTCGGTGACAAGAAAATTAGGGTGGGATGTGTTCGTTCCTATATAGGTAGAATTTACTTCTGCCATTTCCCAAGTATAGGGAAGCTTTCGTGTTGGGTTTGGCGATTGGGACAGCCAAACAGGCGTTCCAGGGTCGCTGAGACCCTGCATAGCGCCAGAGTTAGGGCAGTGGGCTGTGATGAGGGGGCCACCTTCAAGCTCGATATCCGCTAGGAATCGTTTGTAACGTTTGATGAGATGACCACGAATAAGAGGAGTTTTAAATTCCATTTAAGTCACTTCTTTGTGGGCCCATGTGATCCAAGGCAAGAGAGCTTTTATATCGGAAGATTCAACGGTGGGACCGCCCCATAAGCGAAGATGGGGGACAGAGCTTATATGGCCTAAAATATCAAATGCAACGCCTTCTTTTTCTAAAAGAGCTGCAATAGTTTTAGGAAGCTCCCAATCATCAGGAGCTTCGATAAAACGTAAACAGATAGAAGTTGAAGAGCGTGTTCTGGGGTCTTGGGCCAAAAATTCAATCCAAGATGTCTCTGTGACCCATTCTTCAACAACCTTTAAATTATATTGTGATCGGTCAATAAGGGCAGGAAGTCCTCCGAGGCTCATTCCCCAAGAAAGAGCATCAATACAGTCTTCAATACAGAGCATGGAAGGAGTATTAATGGTCTGACCTTGGAAAATACCTTGTGAAAATTTCCCTTCTTTTGTGAGACGAAAAACCCGCGGCATGGGCCAGGGGGGCGTGTGGGAATTTAAGCCTTCAATAGCTTTTGGACTTAGAACCAGCATGCCATGGGCGGCTTCTCCTCCTAACCCTTTTTGCCAAGAGAAAGCAACGGCATCCATCTTTTCCCAAGGAAAGGACATGGCAAAAACAGCTGAAATGGCATCACAAAGGACAAGTCCTTCCCTATGGGGGTGAAGCCAATCGGCGTGGGGAATAGCAACGCCTGCTGCCGTGCCGTTCCAAGTAAAGACTAGATCGTGGGTGGGATGAACTTTGGAAAAGTCAGGAAGGTACCCAACGGGTGCTTCCAGGATATGGGTGTTTTGGAGTTTTAGCTCATGGAGTATGTCATAAGCCCAAAGGTTTCCAAAGACATCAAAGGTCACAATATCCACAGGTCGAGGGCCTAAAAGAGACCACAAAGCTGTTTCCATAGCGGCTGAACACGACCCTGGAATAATGGCGATTTGATAATTTTCAGGGATTTCTAAAAGGTGACGCATTAGTCCTGTCAGATGGTGAATTCTCTCTAGACAATAAGACGAGCGGTGAGAGCGTCCTAAGGAAGCGGTGTTTAAAGCTTGACTCGACCAGCCGGGCCTTTTTTTCGTGGGGCCCGATGAAAAACGGGGATCTTTTGGTTTACCTGTGGGGCGCATTTTAACCTCTTAGAAGGATTTTGTCCCCTTGCTCATTAATATGCTTAAAATATTAATCAGCTTTTGACGCACTTCTTTTCGAGGCGTGACCATATCCACCATCCCATGTTCCAATTGAAATTCAGCACTTTGAAAGCCGGGGGGGAGTTCTTGACGAATGGTTTCTTGAAGAACGCGTGCCCCCGTAAATCCAATAACCGCATCGGGTTCAGCAATGGCAATGTCACCCAGCATGGCAAAAGAGGCTGCAACACCGCCCGTTGTAGGATTGACCAAAAGGGGAATGTAGGGCAGACCGGCTTCTTTTACCCTTTCAACAGCAATAACCGAGCGAGGCATTTGCATGAGTGAGAGAATACCTTCTTGCATCCGTGCACCCCCTGAAGAGGGAATGGTTATGTAAGCTGCTTTCAGTTCAATTGCGCGCTCGGCACCTTTGACAAGACCTTCTCCCACGGCCATCCCCATCGAGCCTCCAATAAAGGAAAAGTCAAAAGCCGCAACAACGAGGGGATGCCCTCCAATGGTGCCTTCGGCAACAAGGATTCCATCCTCTTCACCCGTGAGAGCGCGAGCCGTTTTTAAGCGATCCGTATATTTTTTTGAATCTTTAAACTTAAGGGGATCAACAGGGACGGAGGGAACAGAAACACGCGAATACTCTCCTCCATCAAAAAGACATTCAAGGCGCATTTTTACAGGCATGCGCATATGATAGTTGCAGTGATGGCAAACATATAAATTGTTGATCAGTTCCTTATGGAAGATCATTTGCTCACAGTGGGTACATTTATCCCAAAGATTATCAGGAGTGTCCTTCTTTGGCATAAGAGCATTAATTTTTGGTCGTACGAATGTGGTAAACCAACTCATAGTGGCTCCTCTTAATTTGTTAAATTTTCCCTACCAGAAGTTGATGAATCTGGCAAGAAGTCATGAAGAATTGAGAGATAGATCTCTTTCAAGCGGTGAATATCCTTAAGAGCAACATGTTCATCAACTTGATGCATGGTTTTTTCAAGGAGGCCACATTCAATGACAGGACAATAGGCGCTGATAAACCGTCCATCCGTGGTGCCGCCTGTGGTGCTTACAGCAGGGAGGGTGCCAGTTACTTTTTTGATGGCCTCTTGAACGAGCTGAATATTTTTCTTGTCTTCTGTTAAGTATGCATTTCCATGGATAGTAAGTTTCAGTTCATGTTTTCCGCCCGTCTTTAGGCAAAGGGAATTTATCTTTTCAGCAAGTTCTTCTGCTTTTTGAAGGGTATTGAGTCGAATACCAAATCGTGCCTCAGCTTTTTGAGGAATGATATTTGTGGCTAAATTGCCGACGTCGATAGACGTCGTTTCAAAGCGGGTGGGTTCAAAAACGTCTGTCCCTTCATCAAAAGGATAAGCGTAGAGTTCTTGAAGGCAAGCCAGGAGGCGCGGAATAGGATTATCCGTATTTTGAGGGTAAGCAATATGACCTTGCTTGCCAAAGCACGTGAGTTGGCCCGTAATACTGCCCCGTCGTCCAATTTTTATGGTATCCCCAACCTCATTTAAAGCCGTCGGCTCTCCAATGAGGCAAAGATCGGGGATAAGGTTGCGCTCGGCTAACAGAGGAAGCAGGCGCTGTGTTCCATGAAGGGCCTCTCCTTCCTCATCGCCTGTAATCAAAAGGCTAAGGGGAGCTTCTGTTTTAAAATCAGAAAGGGCGGAAAGGAAGGCGGCGATGGCACATTTCATGTCGGCGGCTCCTCGACCCCAGAGCTGCTCGTCCTTAATCTTTCCCTCAAAAGGCTTCTCAGTCCAAAGATTTTCAGCCCCTACAGGAACCACATCCGTATGCCCCGCAAAACAGAGGCGCGGACGCCCGGCTCCTTTTTGAGCATAAAGATTCGCGATGCCTTCAAAGTCAAGGCGCTCACAAGTAAAGCTAAGGGAGATCAAATGTTTTTCCACAATTTCGAGGGCCCCTGCATTGTGGGGGGTGATGCTGGGACAACGAATAAGGTCTTGGCTGAGTTTAATAGGATCCATTAGCGAAGTAACTCATTGATAGAGGTTTTTGAACGGATTTTTTCATCCACATGTTTGATGATTACCGCACATTGCAGGGAGGGTCTCAGCGGATTTTTATCAGGTAAAACACCGGGAACCACAACGGAATAGGGAGGAATACGGCCGTAGGTGATTTCTCCTGTGTCTCTGTAAACCACTTTTGTAGAAGCAGTTAACAAAACGCCAGCGCCTAGAACGCTGCCTTCTCCCACAAAAACCCCTTCAACGATTTCACAACAGGCTCCAATGAAACAATTGTCTTCAATGATGACGGGACTTGCTTGGAGAGGCTCCAAAACCCCTCCCACACCTACATTATCAGAGAGATGGCAGTTCTTTCCTATCTGAGCACATGAACCAACACGGACAGCAGAATCAATCATGGTGCCTTGATCAATATAGGCTCCCACATTGATGAAGGAGGGCATGATCACCGTTCCAGGCGCAATATAAGCGGAGTAGCGCACGATACCTCCGGGAACAAGACGAAAGCCCGCGAGGCGGAATTGTTCTTCTGTCCATTCTTCAAACTTTAAGGGAACCTTATCATAAGCCGGACAATAGCTATGGTCCATGAGGAAGGAGTCATTTAAACGAAAGGAAAGGAGAATGGCTTTTTTCACCCATTCATTAACTCTCCACACCAACTGTGTTTTTTCAGCAACTCGCAGCTCGCCCCTATCCAATTCAAAGAGGATCTCGCGCACGGCTTCAGGCACATCTCCCGTTGTTGCAGGTGACAGAGTCTCCCTCTCATTCCACGCCTTTTCAATGATTTCCTTAAGGTGAGATTTATCCTTAAACATTTTTTTCTCCATAAATTGAGAGAATGTTAGAGAATAATCCGCTTAATGGCTATCAAAATGTGTTCAAGATAATGGGGGCAGCTTCATTTTGTATACTATTTTGTTAGTATATTTGGATCGCCACAAATCTTCCCTGTCAGGGCTATGATTGTGGCTTTGTCAGCAATTGTTATCCCCTTTATCCATAAAAACGTGACAATAGAACTTGCCAGAATCTATTTCAAAAGTTATGACTTGTTTAAATGTAATTGCTTAAAACTTTAAAAAAATTGAGTTGAGGCTCACCTATG
>JAIESK010000077.1 GCA_019746105.1 Alphaproteobacteria bacterium | reverse complement strand
TGACAATCACAACGTCTGAATTTTGAATGTCATTATAATCGTTTGTGCCAACAAGAGAAACATCTATACGCTCGATAGGAAAGGACTCAGAAATGTCAAGAGCTTTACCTTGAGGCAAACCAGGGACAATATCAAAGAGGACAATATCGCCTAACTCTTTTAGTGCGATTAAGTGAGCAACTGTCCCACCAATATCTCCTGCTCCAATAATAGAAATTTTTGGTCGTGCCATAATATCTCACTTATCTTTTATCTTCAAAATTTATTAGATCTGAAAATACTTAAAAGATTGTTAAGAAAGATTCTTTTCTGACAAAACTCAGAATGATAATTTATGATGCTCAATCCCTTGATTTCACTAATATTAGCTCCACCGTCTCTCCCTTCCAGGGCCAATAGAAACAAAGGTAGGGGACTTAGAAATTAAGCGCTGAGCCATATCAATCACATTCTCGCGAGTGACAGCATTCACTTTTTCAATAATTTCCTGAGGGGGAACAGGGCGTTTATAAATCAGCATTTGCTGTGCTAATTGCTCACACCGATTTGAGGTACTTTCAAGAGACATCAAAATGCCTGCCTTCAGCTGAGCTTTGCTACGATCAAGTTCTTTATTTTCAAGGGTATTAGGAAAAGTTTCCAAAACATTCTTAATGGTGGGAAGCAACTCTTCAACTTGCTTTTCGCCTGTGCCTGCATAAATGCCAAAGACGCCTGCATCCCGGAAAGATGTATTAAAAGAATAAACCGTATACACAAGGCCACGCTTTTCCCGTACCTCTTGGAAAAGGCGAGATGACATACCGCCTCCCAACAGACTTGAAAAGACAGAAAGAGGGAAAAAATCAGGATGTCCATAAGGACAGGATTCATATCCTAACAAAAGGTGAATTTGTTCCAACTGACGATTTTGAAAAAAATGCCCCCCCTGATAGCTGGACTTTTCATAGTTTTTTGTTTCATGGTTCGAAAGCTTAGAAAAATGCTTTTGACAGAGATCCACAATTTTCTCATGTTTCACAGCTCCCGTTGCTGCAAAAACCATGCGGGATGCGCTGTATTCCTGAGTCATATATTTTTTCAGATCACCTTGCTGAATTCGGCGCACATTGTCTGGGCTGCCAAGAATTGGACGCCCCAAGGGATGATTGGGGAAAGCCGTTTCTTGAAAATAATCAAAGATGATATCATCTGGCGTATCGTGGGCCTGGCCAATTTCTTGAAGGATCACCTCACGCTCCCGTTCAACTTCAGCTGGCTCAAAGGTTGAGTTTTGTATAATATCCGCAATAATTTCTAAAGCTAAAGGCACATCATTCTCGAGAACACGTGCATGGTAGGCCGTATTTTCTTTTGAGGTATAGGCATTCAAATGACCGCCCACATTTTCGATTTCCTCCGCAATTTGCTTTGCAGAACGGGATGTCGTCCCTTTAAAAGCCATGTGTTCTAAAAAGTGGGAAATTCCATTCACTTCTGGTGACTCATAGCGCGCCCCCACATCAACCCACAGCCCAAGGCTTGCAGAAAGAATTCCAGGAATATCATCAGTAATAATACGTAAACCATTATCAAGAGTTGTAATTTTAACAGTCATCATTCACCTTTTTAAATAAAAATATTTATGCCACAAAAGCATAATTCCGAGGGCAAATGCAAGAAAATACCACGTGATGGCATATTGAAGGTGATTATTCGTAAGAGAAGGAAAGGCTTTTACAGGGAAAATTTCCGTATCAAAGGAAAATGTTGCCACAAGGTAATAAGGTAAAAGAGGCACATTTAACGTCTGAGAAAGAAGAGCCATATCAATCCAAAAATAGTTCGGGGGCTCATTGGAGGGTTGAAAATAATTGGGAGTAGCGGGTGTTTTTAACATACCCTCGACCTTTAAATTATCTTGGGGAAGGGCTGTAATTTCGTAAGGTGCCCACCCTCGTTGCACAAGAAGATATTTTCCTCCCTGAGTTTGAAAAACGTTTAAAATATAGACGCCATTTTTACCTTGATGGGTTTTGGCTTTAAGAAAAATTGTTTTTTCAGTAAGGAAATGCCCTTGGGCAAAAATAGGTTGAAGGGCTTTTAGTGCTTTCACAGAATCGAGATTTTCAGGGGAGGCTTTTTGAGCCCTCTCCAAGCTCTTAAGAAGAGCCTCCTTCTCCGCCTTTCTATATACTTGCCATGTACCCAAACTAAGGCAGAGGGCAATGAAAACTAGCATCAAAAAACAAAAGGTTTTTTTACCTTTCATTGAGTTTCAATGCCTCGCAATCGATTAACAAAATTTGCAAGGCCAACTTGCCGGCGTCTTTTCAAACGCTCAGCCTGAACAATAGAACGGACTTTTTGAACACTCTCTTCCAGAGTCTCATTAACAATCACATAGTCATATTCCGCCCAGTGACTGCATTCATGTTGGGCCTGTCTCATGCGCTTTCTAACAACTTCTTCCGAATCCTCTCCACGAGTATAAAGACGCTTTTCAAGATCTTTTAAGGTAGGAGGAAGAATAAAAACACTGACCAAATCACTCAAGGCTGTTTGTTTTAATTGCTGTGTTCCTTGCCAATCAATATCAAAAAGAACGTCTGTGCCCTCTGCAAGAAGCTCCTCTATGGAAGCTTGCGGGGTCCCATAATAATGGCCGTAAACGTGGGCGTGTTCCAAAAACTGGTTGTTTTTTACCATCTGAGTAAAGGTGATTTCATCTACAAAGAAATAATCATTCCCTTCCCTTTCCGAACTTCTTTTAGGGCGCGTTGTTACAGAGATTGAAAGAACCAGTTCTTTTTCACTCTCCAAAACTTTTCTTGCAATCGTTGTTTTTCCAGCCCCCGAAGGAGAGGAAAGAACGAGCATAAATCCACGATGCGCAATGGAAGAAGAGAGGGTATTTTGTATCATCTTTGCCTTACGTTAATCCTAGCTTTATGGTAATCTTATCACAGGAGAAAGCCCATGACGACTGTCCGTATTTATCAACCTTGTCAATCAGCAATGCAAGCTGGAAAAAGAAAAACAAAAGAGTGGCAGGTGGAATTTGAAACCCGTGACCCCTTAAAACCCGATCCTCTTATGGGATGGGTCTCCTCAGTTGATATGAGGGAAGAGCTCCAGCTTTCCTTTCCTTCCTTAGAAGAAGCCATTCAATATGCAAAAACACGAGGCTTTCATTATAAAATATATAACCCCAGCCAAAACTCCGCGCCTCCCAAAACCTATGGGACGAACTTTACCTGCTCTCGTATGCGAGGAGCATGACCCCAGCTAACCGTGAGGAAACATTCCCGTGAGGACCTTATCCCTCAGGTAAAAGTGATGAAACAGTCCACCCAAAATATGAATCCCTACAAAACCATAAAGGGCGTAAGAAAAACTGATATGTACGTTGAGAAAGATCTTCGCAATTTCATTTGGCCCCTGCATAAGCGCAGGTATCGTAAAGAGATTAAAATAATTCACGGAATGCCCACCCAAAATTGTCATCAGTAACCCTGATAAAGGGAAAGCAAACAAAAGAAAATAAAGAATCCAAATATTAAGCTTGCTTAAAAGCTGCGTCCATTTAGGGGCCGTGTCTATATTTTGCGGCAATTGGCTATGCTCGCGCCACCATAGGCGAATAAAGACAAGTAAAAATAGAGTTACACCTATCTGTTCATGCCAAGCAAAAAGAGAAAATTTTTCATCTGAATTTGGCAAACTCAGCATTGTATAAGCCAACGTATATTGGCCTATAATGAGCAAAAACATTCCCCAGTGAAAAAGCTGAGCAACACCGCCCCATTTTATTTTTGTGTTGATCCACTGCATAAGATTCTCCCTTTTTTCTTCAATTTATCACGAGAGCGTAGTGGAGGGGAAGAGCGCAAAAACAAGACAATACGGTAACTGTTTGAGCAATTTCCAGCCCCATACGAACTTACACATAACTTACGGACAGTATTATAACCTACAATGAGGTAACACAGGTGAACTGCTTGAGCAATTTCCTGCCCCATACGATGGTGTCCCATTCGAGCCTATACATAACTTACAGACAGAATTTTGATCAGTCCCACTTAGGCAGAAGGGTATAGGTTGAATACTGGCATTGAAACAACAAACATATCCGTCCGGACATTGTGCATGGGAAGGGCCTATCCATGAGATACTCGCAATTATTATTAGTGTCTAAAAAAGTTTCTTTTGCATTTTTAGCCTTTCCTTTGTTTGGCTTTGGACACTTCTGACAATGAGTTATCAGCCCCCCATGATTCCCTATTTTGGTTAATATTTTGCTAACCTTATTCCATTTCGATTTCAAATATGAATCGCTCTTCCATCCACAGCCATGGCCGCTTCTTTAACGGCTTCATTTAAGGTCGGGTGAGCATGACAAGTGCGGGCAATATCTTCAGCGGAGGCAGAAAACTCCATTCCCAGGACAACTTCAGCAATTAGGGTTCCTGCATCAGGGCCTATGATATGGACGCCTAAAACTTGATCCGTAAGGGAATCGGCAAGAATTTTCACAAAACCTTCTGTATCTCCCACAGCTTTGGCTCTACTGTTGGCAAGGAAAGGAAATTTTCCAATTTTATAGCTTCGCTCTTCCGTCTTCAGCTCTTCTTCCGTTTTCCCAACGGAGGCCACTTCAGGGTGGGTATAAATCACCGCAGGAATAGCTCCATAGTTGACATGGCCCGCTTGACCCGCAATAATCTCAACAGCCGCAATCCCTTCTTCTTCTGCCTTATGGGCCAACATAGGTCCTGGAATCACATCCCCAATGGCATAGACTCCAGAAACCGAGGTTTCATAACGGTCATTAACGACAATAAATCCTTTTTCATTTAAGGCAACGCCGATCTTCCCCAGCCCTAAACCGTGGGTGTAGGGCTTGCGGCCTGTCGCCACGAGCACCGTATCCGCTTCAAGACTTTCTTTCTTCCCTGAGGCATCCTCAAGACTCAGGATAAGCTTATTCTTTTCTTCTTTGATCCCCATAACCTTGGTTGAGAGTTTAAAATTGATTCCTTGCTTGGTCAGCGTTTTCATCAAAGCCGCTCCCATTTCATGATCCATAGCAGGAACAAGGCGATCCATAAATTCAACGACGGTAACTTTTGAGCCCAAACGATTCCACACAGACCCCATTTCAAGGCCTATATACCCTCCCCCAATAACAACCAATTTTTCAGGTACATGATCAAGGCTCAAACCGCCTGTAGAAGATACAATTTTCTTTTCATCAATCGTAATTCCTGGAACACTTGCACTTTCCGAACCTGTGGCAATCAGAATATTCTTTGTCTTCCAAGTCTCTCCATTGACTTTAACTTCTTCTGCCGAAAGAATGTGGGCCTCTCCAACGGCATGCTGTATTTTGTTCTTCTTGAATAAATAATCAATACCGCCGGTAAGTTGTTCAACAACCTTTTCTTTTCTCTCCATCATCTTTTTCAAATCGAGAGAAAGCTTTTCAATCTTCACCCCATGATCGGCCAAAAGATGGCCTGCCTCTTCATATTTTTGGGATGAATAAAGAAGAGCCTTTGAGGGAATGCAGCCCACATTAAGACACGTTCCGCCTAAGGTTTTCCGCTTTTCAACGCAGAGAACTGAAAGTCCAAGCTGCGCTGCTCGAATAGCCGCAACGTAACCGCCAGGTCCAGCTCCAATAACGATAAGGTCGACTTTGTTTTTGTCCATCTTTAGATATCCAATAAAATACGTTCTGGGTTCTCGAGACATTCTTTCACGCGCACCAAGAAGGTGACTGCTTCTTTACCATCAATAATGCGGTGATCATAGGAAAGAGCGAGATACATCATGGGACGAATTTCAACTTTTCCATTTATGGCAACGGGACGCTCTTGAATCTTGTGCATCCCTAAAATCCCCGATTGCGGTGGGTTCAGAATGGGCGTTGCCATGAGAGAGCCATAAACACCACCATTCGTAATGGTAAAAGTCCCCCCTTGCAATTCTTGCATGGAAAGTTTGCCATCTCGGGCTTTTTGCCCCAAGTCAGCGATATCTTTTTCTATTTGAGCAAAGCTTTTCTTATTAGCATCCCTCACAACGGGAACAACGAGACCTTGTGGTGTTCCAACGGCAATGCCAATGTCATAAAAATTTTTATAAATAATTTCATCGCCTTCAATTTCCGCATTCACCGCAGGAATTTCCTTGAGAGCTACAAGGCAAGCTTTAACAAAAAAGGACATAAAACCTAATTTGACTCCATGTTTTTTCTCAAAGGCTTCTTTGAGCTGAGCACGAAGATTCATCACATTTGTCATATCCACCTCATTAAAGGTGGTCAGGATAGCCGCCGTGTTTTGGGCTTCTTTGAGACGCTCAGCAATGCGCTGACGAAGGCGACTCATCCGGACACGCTCAACACGATTATCCTTTGACTTTACAGTCTTTTCGACGATTTCTTCTTCCACTTTTCCTTTATCAAGAAGAGTTAGAACGTCCCCTTTTGTGGGGCGTCCCTCTTTACCTTTTCCTTCAATGCGTCGTGGATCAATCTGATTTTCAGCCACAAGCTTACGCACAGAGGGAGACAGAGGAGTTTTTTCCTCATTCTGAGGAGCAAATTTTGATGAAGGAGTAGAAGCAGTAGATGCAACTGTAGCAGCAACCGAAGCACCATTTTCCGTGACTCGTCCTATAATCTCCCCTACATTAACGGATTTCCCTTGAGGAACAAGTTGTTCGGACAAAACACCTGCCGCAGGTGAACTCACTTCAAGAGTTACTTTGTCTGTTTCAAGTTCAACCAAGGGCTCATCTAATGTTACAGACTCCCCTTTTTGCTTTAACCAGCGTGCAATAGTAGCTTCTGTAATCGATTCTCCCATGGGGGGAACAACGATATCTTTTGACGGCTGAGCACTCATTTTTTTCCTCACTTTATAAGATCTAGCGCTTGGCTAACAATAAGGTTTTGTTCAAAAATATGACGACTTAAAAGACCTGTTGCTGTGGAAGCTGATTCAGGCCTCCCTACATAAATTGGCCGTTTTGCCTTTATATCAATTTCTTTTAGCACATCTTCTAAGCGACGATCAATAAAGGTCCACGCACCCATATTTATAGGTTCTTCCTGACACCAAATAAGCTCAGCGTTTTTATACGGTTTTAAAATCCTAGAAAGGATTTCCTTAGGGAAAGGATAGTATTGCTCTAAACGAATCAAAGCAATGTCTTCAATCCCTTCATCCAAGCGTCTTTGCAACAATTCATAATAAATCTTTCCTGAACAAAGAATAACTCGCTTAATACGAGGAGAAGGCGTTAAGACATCAGGAATAGCTTCTTGAAAAGATGTGCTACCCTCAAAATCGGAAAGCGGTGAGAACGACTTCTTATACCGCAACAATGATTTAGGCGTCATAATAATCAAAGGCTTACGAAATTTGCGATGAACTTGACGTCTTAAAACATGAAAATAGTTTGCGGGTGTCGTACAATTGACTACTTGCATATTGTCTTCAGCGCACAATTGTAAATAGCGCTCTAAGCGGGCTGATGAGTGTTCAGGTCCCTGCCCTTCATAACCGTGAGGAAGAAGCATAACAAGGCCTGACATCCGCAACCACTTCATTTCTCCTGCGGAAATAAATTGGTCAATAATCACCTGAGCACCATTAGAAAAGTCGCCAAATTGTGCTTCCCATAAAACAAGAGAGCGCGGCTCTGCAAGGCTATATCCCACCTCAAAGCCAAGAACAGAGGCTTCCGCAAGAGGGCTATCCCAAACTTCAAAAGTGGCTTGGGTTGGTGAAATATGGTTAAGGGCCAAATACTTTTCTTCTGTTTCCTGATCATATAAAACAGCATGGCGCTGACTGAAAGTTCCGCGTCCACAATCTTGACCACTCAATCGCACTAAATGCCGCTCCAGGAGGAGAGAACCAAAAGCAAGAGCTTCGGCAAAAGACCAATCAATGGGCGCTTCTCCTTTCCCCATAGCAGCTCTTCCAGAAAGGAACCGTTCAAGCTTTGGATGGAGGTGAAAATTTTTTGGAGTTCTACTCAACGCTGTGGCTATAGAAGTGATGGTTTCTTCCTTTATTCCCGTTATTTCAGGCACATTATGAGATAATTTTGGAACGAACCCTTCCCACTTTCCTGAAAGCCAATCTGCTTTTGACGGTTTATAGGATGTTGATCCTTGAAAGCTTTCTTGAAGATTATGTTCTATTGTTCTTTCAATGGCTTCTACGTCTTCTTGAGTTAAAGTTTTTTCTTTGAGTAATTTTTCAATGTAACCCTTGCTCGTAAAAGGATCGTCTTTAATGGCTTTGTACATCAAAGGTTGTGTAAAGGAGGGTTCATCAGCTTCGTTATGTCCAAATCGTCGATAACAAACAAGATCGACAACCACGTCAGAGCCAAAACTATGGCGATATTCAGCAGCAAGACTCATCACCTTAACAACAGCTTCTGGATCATCCCCATTGACATGGAAAATTGGCGCTTGAACAATCATAGCAATGTCAGAACAATGAGCTGAGGAGCGTGCAAAAGCGGGGGCCGTTGTAAACCCGATTTGGTTATTAATGATGATATGAAAGGTCCCGCCCGTTTGATAGCCATGAAGTTGTGAAAGCATAAAGGTTTCTGCCACAAGCCCTTGTCCCGCAAAGGCCGCATCTCCATGGAGAAGCAATCCCATGATTTTCTTTCGCTCATCATCTTTGTATTGAGTTTGCTTAGCTCTCACCTTACCAACAACAACGGGATCCACCGCTTCAAGGTGGGAAGGGTTGGCTGTTAAGGAAAGGTGTAACTTTTTTCCTCCAAACTCTCGGTCCGTAGACGTTCCTAAATGGTATTTGACATCTCCTGACCCTTGCACTTGGTCGGGCTGTGGATTTTGTCCTTGAAATTCAGAAAAAATCGCACGGTAAGGTTTTCCAAGAACGTTCCCCAGGACATTAAGACGCCCTCGGTGGGCCATTCCAATAACAACCTCTTGTACGCCGAGCTCAGCCGAGCGCCGCAGCATCTCTTCCAGACCCGGGATTAAACTTTCAGCTCCATCCAAACCAAAACGCTTTGCAGCAGGATACTTGACATGCAAAAATTGCTCAAAGGCTTCAGCCGTAATCAATTCCTTTAAAATTTTCTTTTGCAAGAGCCGATCGTGGATGGGCTCAGCAAGGCCTAATTCTCCCTCACCCTCAATACGTTTTTGAAGCCAAAGCTTTTTCTCTGGATCTTGAATATGAAGGAATTCAACACCAATGGTTCCACAATAGGTTTTACGCACCCGTTCTAGAATTTCATTTAATGTCGCATAGGCCAACCCGAGAACATCATAAATAAAGATAGGACGATCGTAATCCTCTTCCGTAAAACCATAGGTTTTAGGATCGAGTTCAGGATAGTGATTTTCTTTTGAAAGGTGCAATGGATCTAAATTAGCAATCATATGGCCTCGTGCTCGGTAGGCACGAATTAGCATGATCGCTCGAATAGAGTCCACTATAGCGCTTTGAACATCTTCGGAAGCAACTTCTTTAGAGGGAGAGATTTTCTTTTTTTCTTCTAAGGAAGGTCGCCCCCAGCTTGGCCCCAATAAATCTTTTAAGGCTTGTTCTTCACTCTCCCCTAAGGATGAAAAAAAATGCCGCCAATCAAGACTTACATCAGAGGAATTTTCCAAGTAAGATTCATAAATGTGCGCAATATAAGGCGCATTGTCACCCGTTAAAAAAGAGCGACTTTCATCCGCCCACGTTGAAGAGGATAATGGTTTTCTAAAGTCACCCATGAATAAACTCTACCTTCATTTTTGTCCCTTTTTCAGAGAAAGCCCCTTTTTTAAAACTTCATAAAGGGTTTCTCCAATTTTTGCTGGTGAATCAGCAACGACAACACCTGCATTCTTTAAAGCTTCAATTTTTTCCTCAGCGCCTCCTTGAGACCCAGAGATAACAGCACCCGCATGCCCCATCCTTCTTCCAGGAGGTGCGGTCATTCCTGCTATAAAGCTTACCACAGGTTTAGGATTTTTGCATGATTTCAAAAACATCGCAGCTTCTTCTTCGGCCATTCCCCCAATTTCTCCAATAAGCACTATGGATTCAGTCTTAGGATCTGCATGAAATAACTCAAGACAATCCACAAAACTGGTGCCATTGATTGGGTCACCACCAATTCCGATGCAGGTTGATTGTCCTAGACCCACAGCTGTTGTTTGCGCAACGGCTTCATAGGTTAAAGTTCCGGAACGTGAAACAACACCTACACTTCCTGGCATATGAATAGAACCTGGCATAATGCCAATTTTACAAGCTCCTGGTGTAATAATTCCAGGACAGTTAGGCCCAATAAGGCGAGTAGATGATCCACACAGTGCACGTTTCACGCGCAACATATCCAAAATAGGAATTCCCTCCGTAATGCACACAACAAGGGGGATTTCCGCATCAATGGCTTCTAAAATAGCATCCGCAGCAAAGGGAGCAGGTACATAAATAACGGATGCCGTGGCTCCCGTTTTTTGGACAGCCTCAGTTACTGTATTAAAAACAGGTAATCCTAGATGTTCAGTACCCCCCTTTCCTGGTGTAACACCCCCCACCATTTTTGTTCCATAAGCAATAGCTTGTTCCGAATGAAAGGTTCCTTGAGCCCCTGTGAATCCTTGACAAATAACTTTAGTAAACGCATCAACAAGAACAGACATTAAGCAGCCTCCTTCACTTCTTTAACAATAAGTTGAGCGGCTTCTGATAGATCATCTGCTGACAAAATAGGGAGCCCTGACTTAGAAAAAATCTCTTGTCCCAAAGTCTTATTAGTCCCCTCAAGACGAACAACTAAAGGAACTTTAAGCTGAACTTCTTTAACCGCAGCAACAATACCTTCCGCAATAATATCACAGCGCATAATGCCGCCAAAGATATTCACCAAAACCCCTTTCACATGAGGATCAGACAGAATAATTTTAAAAGCTTCCGTAACCCTTTCTTTTGGCGCTCCTCCCCCCACATCCAGAAAGTTTGCAGGCATCCCTCCGTAAAGCTTGATAATATCCATGGTCGCCATGGCAAGCCCCGCCCCATTGACCATACACCCGATGTTTCCCTCTAATTTAATATAGGAAATCTCATGAAGAGCCGCTTCTCGTTCTACGGAATCTTCTTCTTCTAAATCACGCAAATCCTCAATATTTTGATGGCGATAGAGGGCGTTATCATCAAAGCTCATTTTCGCATCAAGAGCGAGAATTTTTCCCTCTTTTGTTAAAACAAGAGGATTGATTTCAATCAAACTGGCATCAAGGGCCATGAAAGCCTCATAGAGCCCTTTGGCAAGCTTCGTCAGCTCTTTCACTTGATCTCCTTTAAACCCAAGACCAAAGGCAAGTTTACGGCCCTGGAAGGGCTGAAATCCGGCCACAGGATCAATAGTAGCCTTGATAATTTTTTCAGGATGATTTGCGGCCACTTCTTCAATTTCAACGCCCCCTTCTGTAGAAGCTAAAAAGGTAACTCGAGACGTCATACGATCCACCAAAAGACTGAGGTAAAATTCCTTTTCAATGGCGCAGCCCTCTTCCACGTAGACTTTTTTTACAAGTCTTCCTTGAGATCCTGTTTGAGGGGTAATCAAGGTCATACCTAATATTTGATCAGCAAAAGTCGTAACCTCATTAAGAGAACGGGCAAGCTTTACTCCACCACCTTTTCCGCGACCTCCTGCATGAATTTGAGCTTTAACAACCCAAACGGGACCCTGCAATTTTTGAGCTACTTCTTGCGCTTCTCGAGATGTAAACGCAACTTCTCCTTGAGGCACAGCAACGCCAAAAGATTTTAGAACAGATTTAGACTGGTATTCATGGATATTCATGGGAAAGATTCCTGTTAATTAAGCTGAACTTGCTTTTTTATCGAGAGTTTGGACGGCATCAACAAGCTCACGCACTGCTGCAACCGAATGATCAAACATGATACGTTCTTCCCTATTCAAGGGAATTTCAACGATTTTTTCAACACCTTTTCCTCCAATCACGACAGGAACACCTACGTAAAGATCTTTTATACCGTATTCTCCTGAAAGCCAAGCGGCACAGGGGAAAATCCGTTTTTTATCTTTCAGATAGGATTCGGCCATAGCAATCGCAGAAGAGGCGGGCGCATAAAAGGCAGAACCTGTTTTTAGAAGGTTGACAATTTCTCCCCCCCCTTCACGCGTACGTTGAACAATTTCTTCAATCCTTTCGGCCGTTGTCCACCCCATTTTAATTAAGTCTGGCAAAGAAATTCCTGCCACCGTTGAATAACGAATTAACGGCACCATCCCGTCCCCATGGCCTCCAAGAACGGAAGCATGAACGTCTTCAACAGAAACATTAAATTCTTGAGCTAAGAAATATCTGAATCGCGCACTATCCAAAACGCCAGCCATGCCCACAACTCGCTCATAGGGAAGCCCTGACGCTTCGCGCATGACCCACACCATCACATCCAAAGGATTTGTAATCACAATCACAAAGGCATGAGGGCAATGGTGACGAATTTCATTACCCACAGTACGTATGATTTTGGCATTAACCTCAAGCAAGTCATCCCGACTCATCCCTGGTTTTCGGGGAAGACCCGCGGTAACAATAACCACATCTGCCCCTGCAAGGTGGCAATAATCATTTGTTCCGATAAACTTTCCGTCATAGCCTTCAATAGGGGCGGCCTCAGCTATATCAAGGGCCTTTCCTTGAGAAATTCCTTGAGCCACATCAATAAGAACCATATCTCCCAGCTCTTTAAGCCCTATAAGATAGGCAAGTGTCCCTCCAATTTGACCGGCACCAACAAGGGCAATTTTTGGTCGTGACATTCTTTTCTTCCTATTTGTTAATCGCTATAAATTATTACTCTCTTTCACCTGCCCCGACAAGTCAGATGCGCCATTTTCATGAAATCTCTCCTTCAAAAAAGCACCTCCCATCCCTAAACCTCGTGGGTCAATTCCATGTCCAAGGCCAGGTAGAAGAGAAAGGGTTACCGGAACACCCAAAGCTTTCAGAGTCTCTTCCGCAGCTTGAGAGGCTGATGCTGGCAAAACTTGATCTTCCGTTCCATGGATCAATAAAACAGGTGCCCGCGCTATTTTTAATTCCACTGGGTCATTAAGAAAAGCACCCGAATAGGCAACAACGCCAGCCGGTTGCGGACGATGAAGGGCCACGTGAAGAGCTAGCATAGCCCCTTGAGAAAACCCGACAAGAGCAAGCTTATTTGACGGCATGCCATAGGCCTTCAAAAGGCCATCCAGGTAACGATTAAAAGCAGGTGTTAACTCTTGAATTTCTTTTAAAATACGCAAAGGCTCCCAATCCTTTAAACCAAACCACTGATTCCCTGAGGGATTTATTTCGCAAGCCACAGGGCCATGGGGCGCCACAAAAAGAGTATTAGGCAAGAGATGAGCCCAAGACCTGCCCAAAGAAAGTAAATCATCTCCATCAGATCCATAACCATGAATCAGAACAACGATGGAATCAGGTTTCCCTCCAGAAGAAGGGCCAAAGCTAGGACCAGAAAAAGTGGCATTCATATTTGTCTCTCCTTGTGAAAAATTTTGTCCCCCCACAATACAAATTCCCAGCGCAAAGGCAAGAGCCGGCCCCAAAGGAAATTTGGATCCTTTCTTCAACACCTTCCATAAAAGGGCTATCAAGACGCCCCCCAGACCCGTGAGAATAAGAAAAAGAGGAATTTGAGAGAGAGACAGCCAGAAACCCGAAGCCCCCATAAGCTTAACGTCACCAAGTCCAAGCCACTCCTTCCCTCGCACCATAGGATACAGCTTATAAAGGCCATAACCAATGATTCCAAGGATCACAGCAGAAAGGAGGATTTCCATACCTCCATAAAATAGCCCCAAAAGTGCCACACCTCCAACAAGAGCATTGGGAATGATGCCTTTCTGAATATCTTGGACACTAATTGCGACCAAAATAATGAAGAGGAACGCAATTAAGAAATAAGGATAAGAGAGTTTAATAAAATAAATAGTATTATTGGTACAGTTGATAAAATCCATATCTGCTCCTTATGAGAGGAGTATAAATTACAAACATAATAAAGTTATAGGTTTTCTTCACTTATTTTTGCCTCAAACTTCGTCAAATTTTGAAAGATCAACCAACAAACTACCGCCATCAAGATAAGCAAGAGAGCCAGAACAACAAGAGTTGAGTCATCAAGGAAGCTTCCTACAAACCCCCCTGTTGCAAAAGCTGTCATGTTTAAAAAACTTCTTACAGCAGAAGCAGCGCCCCTGTCCTCTTCAAATCTTTGTAAAGCTCGGGACACGGAAGGTCCCCAAACAATGGAAGTTCCAAAGAAATAAAGCCCCATCGCAAGGGCAATTAAAAGAGGATATGTTGCCATAAACAAACTGATAAAAAACATAAAAAGACCCGCAATAAAAGTGATTTTAAGACCAAGAGCAAGAGTGCGGTTAATATCTATATGCTTCAAAATCCAAGGCGTAACCACAGCCCCTAAAACATAAAAAGCGGCACTCGTTGACAGATAAAGGCCAAAAATATTTGGAGGAATATGTAATGTGTTTTCAAAATAAAAAGGGACTATAGTCAAATAGCACCACTCCACGGACCCTAAAAGGGAAAAAAAGGAGATGTAAAAAAGAAACGGTCTATCCGTTATAATCGTCCCATAAGTTTTCAAGGTGGTCAGAGGAGATATCTTTTTACGCCCTGAAATAGGCTTTGCTTCAGATTTTGAATAAAGCATCAAAAAAAGAGTGAAAACAGCACACATAAAAATAACAAAAAAGTTTCCTTGCCACCCAAAAGCAATTTGAATGTACCCACCCAAGGCCGGTGCAAGCAGAGGGGCTATACAGCTAACACTTCCCGCCCAAGAAATAAATTTTGCCCCTTCATCAGCAGGATAAATATCTTGAAGAAGCGCCCATCCCACAACGGAGGAAACAATCGCGCCAAAGCCTTGAAGAAACCGAGCGCATAATAAAAAAGTAAGGGAAGGCGCAATCATACAAACTGCTGTCCCTACGGCAAAAAGCGCCATTCCCCAGAACAAAATTCTTTGACGACCATAAATATCAGAAAGTGTTCCCATAAAGGGGGCTGCAATCAGGGAGCCCATCAAATACATAGGAACAACAAGCTGAGTTACATCCACACTGGCAGAAAAATAGCTGGTCATGCTTGGCAGGCTGGGAAGAAATATATCGGTTGCTGCAATAGTGGCTAAGGAGGCCACCATCACGACGATCATATGTAGAGTACGCGAATTCATTTTCTTCTCATTGAACTATTCACAGACCTTATAACACAAAAGTTATTCATGGAAATGAATTTTAAGAAATCCCTAATCTACCGACCATTTCAAAGCGAGTTCCTAGAAAATTAAGATTTTCTGGGAGTTTTCCCCTTTAACCATAATTTTTAAATTATCTAATCTCAAAAACAAGGAAATGATTGATTACTTTTATCATCAAGTTTTCCCCACAAGAAAGTTTTAAATAATTTTTTATTTCTTTAAAAATTCCTCTTGCCAAAACATTTTTTTCCCCACATATTCATCTCACCTCATTCTGAGGAATTATATATTATGGAGAAAATATTATGAAATCATTCTTGTACACACTCGCTATCCTTGCAAGCGCTACAGCATTTGCTCAAGCTAACACAGAAACAACAAAGCCAGCTACAACTGAAGAAGTTGTTCTTGAAGAAGTTTCTACTGAGAACACTGAAAGTGAACCTAAAAAAGAAGAAACAAAATAAGTTAACTAACTTAAGTTGTTAAAAAGGAGGAAGTGCTTAGCATTTCCTCCTTTTTCTTGACCATTTTTAAGAAGTCGTATACTTCCTCATATATGACAATTACACGTTCTAGAAATACATTTTTTTCTTTTTTTCGTGTCCGGCTTTCTGAGCTTTTTGGACTTAGTTTCTTTCTTTTTTCTTTCGCCCTCCTTGTTGCCCTTTTAACCCATACACCAACGGACCCTTCTTGGAACCTTGCTGCCAGTAGTGAAACTTTAAATTTTTTAGGATCTTTTGGCGCCAATATTAGTGACCTTTTCCTCCAACTTTTTGATCTCTTAAGCTATGTTCTCGCTTTCTTCTTACTCGGCATAGGTATGGGATTAATGGCTCACCTAAAAAAAATCTCTCTTTTAATAAAGAGCCTATTTTTTCTAATTGGATTTTTATGTCTTTTGGCAAACCTTTCTTTATGGGGTAGGGGAGGAGCAGTTGGTTATCTTATTTTGAAAAACCTTAAAGATCTTCCCCTCTCTTCCTTCAACTTTTCACTTATTCTTTCTGTAACCGGCTTTTTATTTTTATTCCTCGCAAGTGGCCTCAAGCCCTCACATATAAAAAAGGTCATAGGATGTATAAAAATTAGGCCTGTCAAAATCAAATCCATAAAAAAAGTCTCCCCCTCTCCTTTTGAAAAAAAGTCCTCTCCTGCTAAAACTCTCCCCAAGGACATTTCTCTTAAGATTGTCGAGTACGCTTCGGACACACCCAAAAAAGAGGCTCAACAAACAGCCGCTCCTCTCAAAACATCTTTGGGGGATGATCCTTATCATTTACCACCCCTTGAACTTCTATACAGGCCGACTTCTTCTTCCCATAAGCTTGATTTTGACGAAGACTCTCTGCAAGAGAATGCAGAAAAGCTGGAAGCTGTCCTGAATGATTATGGGATACGGGGTGAAATCGTTAGCGTCAAACCAGGCCCCGTGGTTACCCTTTACGAACTTGAACCCGCTCCAGGATTAAAATCATCCCGCGTTATCGCTCTTGCGGACGATATTGCCCGTTCCATGAGTGCCATTTCAACGCGCGTTGCCGTTGTTCCCGGAAAAAATGTTATTGGAATTGAGTTGCCCAATAAGCTGCGTGAAACCGTGCACTTGAGAGATTTGTTAGCTCATGATGATTATGAGAAATCTAAATCTCACCTTGCGCTTGTTTTAGGCAAGGATATCAGTGGCACACCTATCATCGCTGACTTAGCCCGCATGCCCCACTTACTCGTCGCAGGAACAACGGGATCAGGAAAATCAGTGGCTGTAAATGCTATGATTCTATCCCTCATTTATCGCCTGCCTCCTGAACGGTGCAAATTCATCATGATTGATCCTAAAATGTTAGAACTTTCTATTTATGATGGTATTCCTCACCTGCTAACACCAGTAGTAACTGAGCCAAAAAAAGCTGTTGTGGCGCTCAGATGGGTCGTACGAGAGATGGAAAGCCGTTATCAAGCTATGTCAAAACTATCTGTCCGCAACATTGAGGGTTACAATCAACGCATCCTTGAGGCTAAAACAAAAGGAGAAGTTTTATCACGCAACGTTCAAACAGGATTTGACCCTGATACAGGAAAACCCATTTATGAAGAACAGCCTCTTCCCATGGAACCTCTTCCCTTTATTGTGGTCGTGGTGGATGAGATGGCGGATCTTATGCTGGTCGCCGGTAAAGAAATTGAGTCAGCCGTTCAAAGACTTGCCCAAATGGCACGTGCGGCTGGAATCCACCTAATTATGGCCACTCAACGACCTTCTGTAGATGTCATTACAGGAACTATTAAAGCCAATTTCCCAACGCGCATCAGTTTCCAGGTCAGCTCAAAAATCGATAGCCGTACCATTCTAAATGAGCAGGGCGCCGAACAACTCCTCGGGCAAGGAGATATGCTCTACATGGCCTCAGGCGGACGCATTTCTCGTGTCCATGGCCCTTATGTAGGAGATGGAGATGTAGAAAAAGTTGTCTCCTTCTTGAAATCTCAAAGCATGCCTTCTTATATAGAAGATATTACGGTTGATTCTTCTTCACCTGAACTGAGCTTTGGCGAGGAGGGGGGAGATAAAAATGATGCCCTTTATCAGCAAGCCTTAGCTCTTGTGTATCGTGAAGGAAAAGCGTCAACAAGCTTTATTCAGAGGCATTTAAAGATTGGCTATAACCGTGCTGCGTGCCTGATTGAACAAATGGAAGAAGAAGGGATTGTAAGCTCCCCAAATCACGTCGGAAAAAGAGAAGTTTTAAGTAGAGCTTCTTAAGAGAGATGAATATGAAGATAAAAACCTTAGTCCTAATTTTTAGCCTCCTTTGCTGTATTACCAAGGGAGTCATGGCTCTTGAAGGAACTCAAAACTTTGAAAACTACCTTAACTCCCTGAAAACTCTTTCGGGAAATTTCATTCAAAAAAATAGTCATGGACAATCTTCTTCAGGAACCATACAAATTTCTCGCCCTGGAAAGATGCGCTTAACTTACAACCCCCCCTCTCCCCTTTTAATTGTGGCCGATGGAAAATGGTTAGTCACCAAAGATCGAGACGCAGATCAAGTCGATTATGTCTCCTTAGAAAACACACCCGCCGCTTTTATATTACGTCCTCAAATCCGTTTTAGTGGTGCGGATATGGAAGCCATCAACGTTGTTGTCAAAGGAAAAGAAACAGAAATCTCTCTCGTTCGCACTGAAGATCCCGATGGGGGCTATATCACCCTTGTCTTTCAAGAAAATCCTATGACCTTAAAAGAATGGCGCATCGTTGATGCTCAAGGAGTTGAAACACGAGTTGTTCTTTCAAACATTAAGTCAAACATTCCCTTACCTGCAAAACTTTTTAACATTGAGAGCCCAAATATCATTCAACAGATTTTTTAAATTTTTCTTATTTTAAACTCAAAAAATTATTGATATACTTCATCGCATCTACTGCGTGAGTCTTTCTTTTACAACAAAAACAAGAGGGAAGGTTGGCTCGAGAAATTACAAAACAATCTTTTTTAGCTTTCTCTGAAATTTTAGCTTCATTGCTTTTAGAGAAAGGCATTTTATCTTCAGATCAACTCGATGTTGCCTTTAAAGAACAAAAACTTCAAAAAATCCCTTTTGAAGAATGCTTATTAAATTTAGGATTTTTAAGCGAAGCCGCTCTTACCGAAGTTCTTTCTGTGGCTAGTGGATATTCGAAAATCTGCCTTAAAACCACCTTACTTGATCCCGTCTTAAGGTCCCTTTTTCCGCAAGAAATCGCCCGTTCCTTTTCTATGATCCCCCTTTCTTTGGAGGACGGAATTCTTCAAATCGCACTCTCGGATATATATAATCTGCCCGCACTTGATTATCTCCGTCATAAAGTTCCAGGGATTCAAGATGTTGTTCTTCGACTTGCATCTGAGACGGATATCAGAGAAGCCATTGATCATTATTATGGATATGATCTTTCCATTCCTGGTTTACTCAAGGAAATTGAGAGTAGCCCTTCTCAAGCCTATTTCAACGATAATTATGAGAGCCCAACCGTTCGTTTGGTTAATGCTATCCTTATTGACGGTATCAAGATGAACGCTTCTGATATTCATTTTGAACCGGAAGGAGCTTTTGTCCGCCTCCGTTACCGTATTGATGGAATTCTCTCGCAGATCTGTACACTTCATTCTTCTTATTGGCCTTCGATTTGTGTTCGGCTTAAGGTGATGACTGAAATGAATATTGCCGAATCCCGGCGTCCTCAAAATGGGCGCATGACGTTTACCATGGGACCACGGGAAATTGATCTTCGCGTTGCCTCTCATCCCACAATCCATGGTGAAAATATTGTAGTCCGTATTCTAGATAAATCACGTTCTCTCCTGGCGCTCCATCAATTGGGCTATTCGCAAAACATTATTGAACAAATCAAAGCATCTTTTTTGCGCCCAGATGGAATTTTTATTATTACAGGTCCCACAGGCTGTGGGAAAACAACCTCTCTCTATTCCATGCTTAATTATATGAGTACACCTGAAATCAATATCATGACCCTTGAAGAACCAGTCGAGTATCAAATACCTCTTATCCGTCAATCAGATGTGCGTGATCAAAGTCGAATGAATTTCACAGACGGTATACGTTCGATTTTAAGGCAAGATCCTGATATTATTCTTATTGGAGAGATAAGGGATTCGGGAACAGCCCAAATGGCCCTCCGCGCTGCCATGACTGGACATCAAGTCTTTTCAACACTTCATACCAATGATGCTTTAGGAGCTATTCCCCGCCTTATTGATTTGGGCCTAACACGGCCCATGTTAGCAGGGAGCCTTATGGGCATCATTGCCCAACGGCTTGTGCGCAAACTTTGTCCCCTTTGTCGCACCGAAAAAGAAATTTCTTCATCTGAAGCTATTTTGCTTAACTCTTTCGCCAAAAAAACTTTCTTTTTGCCCAAGGGATGCCCTTCTTGCAGAAACACAGGTTATCAAGGCCGTGTGGCCATTGCCGAGATTCTTATTTTTGACACAGAACTTGATGAGCTTCTTTTAAATACATCCTCTAGAAGCACTTTAAGTCAAGTTGCTGAGAAGAAAGGGTATATCCCCATGAAAGAGGAGGCGCGCCGACGAGTTTTAGAAGGAGATACAAGCCTTGAAGAAATTTTAAAAACCGTTGATTTAAGGGAGGGGGCATGACCTTCTATCGTTATAAAGCCTTTGACGAAGGAGGCGTTATTCACAAAGGAATCATTGAAGCCTCTTCACTTGAAACTCTCCGAGACTCCCTTTGTGCTCAAAACCTATCCTTGGTTTCTCATTCCAGAGATCTATCCTCTTTCTTTAAAAGAAAACCAAGAACGAAAGTCCTTATGGATATATGCTTACATTTAGAACAATTTGAAAATGCGGGGATCCCTCTTATTGAAAGTCTTGAAGAACTTCAAAATACTCAATCTTCACAAAAGCTTAAATCAATCCTGGAAGAAGTTAAGACGAATGTAAAAGGGGGAGACCTCTTATCCCAAGCTTTTTCAAATCATCCTCAGTTTTTTGATGCCGTTTTTATTGGCATGATTGCAGCAGGAGAAAAGACGGGAAATCTCACCCTCTCCTATCAGCAACTCTCTCAGTATTTAAAATGGCTTGATGAAATTCAAGCTCAAACCTTAAAAGCCTTTCGCTATCCTCTCATCATAATAGCTGTATTTATAGCCATGCTTTTTATTCTCCTTGTGGTTCTCCTTCCTGAAATTGCCAAATTCATGGAGATGTCTTCAACACCTCTCCCTTGGTCTATAAAAATCCTTCTTACTTTCTCTCATTTGATTACAAATCATGGATTTTTTCTCTCCCTTCTGCTCCTATCTTTAAGTTTTTCACTTGCCGTCTTCCTTCATATTCACCCCAAAGGATCTCGTTGGAAATCTTACTTTTTAGATCATATTCCTGTCCTTGGTCATCTCAGAAAAACTCTGGACCTTACAAGATTTTCTCACATATTTGCCCTGGTCTATAGCAGTGGCATTAATATTCTTCATGCTCTTGAAACAACGCGAAATACAATAAAAACTGGGCACCTTCATGAGGCTATAAAGCTACTAGAAACAGATATAAGAGAAGGACTTTCTCTCTCGATAGCGCTCCAAAAAACAAGTCTCTTCCCCTCCTTCATGATTCGCATGATTCAAATAGGAGAAAAAACGAGCTCCTTAGAGACAAGTCTTCTTTACATTAAGGACTCTTTTGATACAGCCTTAAAGAGGCGTGTTGATCATTTTATAGGACTAATTGAGCCATCCATGTTTGTCTTTGTTGGCCTTATATTGGCATGGACTGTGTCTTCAATTTTTCTTCCCCTTTATGAAACTCTTTCCACTCTCGATAATTAATGATGAAAATAAAATTTCTTCTCCTCCTGACCGATAACAAGGCAACTCTCTATAATCAGGCTTATGAAAACTTACTAACCTGTGAGGGAAAATTTGAAGAAATAAAGGAACAGATATCTAGCTTTCTAAGGAATTTTCCAAAAATTTCCTTTCATCTCCTTATAGATTTAAAAACGAACTTTATTCACGAAGACAGATTGCCCCGTCTTTATCCTTGGGATCTGGCAAGATATATTTTTCATAAAAAAAATGAAGGAAAAAGCAAAAATAGTTTTTTCGGATTTTCTTTCCTAAAACAGGAAAAAACGTCTTATCTGAGGTGGGTTCACATCCCTCAAAATGATCCTTTATATCCTTGGATTTTATGGTTTGAAACTTTTTCCAAATCGAGTGGAAAGGTCTTCTTTATCCCCCTTGAAATCAGTGGGTTTCTAAAAAAGCAACAACATCCCCTCTCTCCTTATCAAGTGCTGTTTTATTCCTTTTCACCTCAAATTCAGGGATATGTTATTTTTGAAAAGGAGCGCCTTTTACTGGCCCGCTCTTTTTACAGTAAAGATGACTTTCAAGCGGCGCTCCATTTTTTAAGCCGCAAATTCCCTGACATCCATGAAAAATTACAGATTTATTCGGTCAATTCAAAAGCTGATTTTCTCAACTCACAAGTCATAAAACTTAACGACCCCAATTGTCTTCTTCAGTATTTTTTTTCTCAAAAAAAACCTTCCTTAAAGATTCAGCGCCGTTTCCATCTAACACAAACATGGATAAGAACAAGTATTCTGAGTTTTATAGCTGTCCTTACTCTTATGAATGGGGCTTTGCTTTATCAAGCCTATGATTATAAAAACAAGCTCCCTGGAGTACAATCCCACACAAAAATACTGAAACTTCATATTGAAACATTAAAAAAAGATTTAGGAGAGCAAGACATTCTTTCTCTTCAAAAGGCAATTAATGCCTATTCTTTTTTAAAATCACAAAACACTTTTTCCTCTATAATTTTTGAAAAGTTAGCACTGGTGTTAAAAAACAAATATTTAAAACTTGAAGGCTTAAATATAAAATACGGAAAATGTCTTGAGATTATTCTCGATATTTCAATGAAGCAGAAGGCAGCACAAGAACTTCTTAAAGATTTTGATCATCTTCTGCTCTCTTGCAAAACAACATTCCCCCAAGGACAAGTAGACGTTCTTGAAGCCCCCCTCAACAGCGGCTCCCACGAAACCTTCAAAAGTTCTTTCACATCTCCTCTGCCACTTGCCAAAATCAGGATTTTACTTCCATGAAAAAAGAGATTTTGATCTGGCCACTCCTCATAATAAGCAGCTTAGGTATTTTTTTATTTACCTTAGACTTTTTTCATGGAGCCAAGAGCGTTTTTGATCGACTGACTTCTGAAGTTCATAAATTACAGCAACAAGTCTTCACTTTGGAAAATGACATTTCTTTTTTAAGGTGCCATAAAAATGAATTGCAGTTTTTAAAAGAAAAAGGCTGGATGATTCCCAAAAATCGCCTCCTCGCTCAAGAAGTTTTTGAAAAAGCCAGTAAGAGATTTGAGAAGACAGAGTTCAGCTTTGAGCCAGAACAACCTCTCTCCAAAGGGAGCTTTTCTTATAAAACCACCAAAATCATTTGGAGCTGTGAGGCCATCCTTGATAGCGACATTTTTATTTTTTTAGAGGACATTTTTAGGGACTTTCCTGGCATTTTAACACTTCATGAAATAACTCTTTCAAGAGGCGATGCCCTTACAAAAACCTCTCTTTTGGCTTTAAATCAAGGAAATTCACCACATTTTATTCTGGGAAATCTTATTTTTGAGTGGACAGCAATGGATAGGAGCGATCCATGAAAAAGAAAGCATTCCTTCTTCTCTCCCTTTTCTTTTCTGAAGATGAAGTAGCTTTAATAAAAGAAAATTTAACTGACACGAAAGCTCCCTCACAAAATTTATCCCTGACATCACTCATCTATTATGATGACAGTCATTGGTCCATTTGGTTGAATAAAAAGATTTTTAATCCTGAAAATATCCATGAACTTGAGGGCTATGAATTAAAAAAAGTCACCCCTACAGGGGCGCACTTTTTTTGTCACCTCAACCAAAAGACTTTTTCATTGTACTCTCATCAATCTTATGCGCCTTTTGAAGAAAAGATTTTTGATATGCATGAAATGGGTGTATCCTTTTAAAAGAACAAAAATAACTTTATAAAACAGATGCCTTTTTTTGAGATCTATAAGCACATCATTTTTCCAACAACACGAATGAAAAT
>JAIESK010000086.1 GCA_019746105.1 Alphaproteobacteria bacterium | reverse complement strand
GGGAAGAATTTCTCTGCTCAGCACTTATATCTTCTTCATTCAAACTTAAAATCGCCTTTTTAACAGAGGACTAATTATCTAAATACTAACTTTTCGACATTCCTGGGGATGATTCATTGTGATTAGAAGCTTCGTCTAATAATCCCTTCAGATACTTTCCCGTATAACTTTTTGCTACACGGATAATATCTTCCGGCATTCCAGTCGCGACAATCTGACCACCACCATCGCCGCCTTCGGGGCCGATATCGATAATCCAATCAGAGGTCTTGATCACCTCAAGATTATGCTCAATGACAATCACCGTATTGCCTTGATCCACAAGAGTATGCAGGACTTCTAAAAGCTTGCGTACATCATCGAAATGAAGACCTGTGGTAGGCTCATCCAAGATGTACAGGGTTTGTCCTGTGGCTCTACGAGAAAGCTCTTTTGAAAGCTTGACCCGCTGGGCCTCTCCTCCAGAAAGGGTAGTCGCCCGCTGCCCCACGTGAACATATCCCAGCCCTACCTGTGAGAGGGTAGAAAGCTTTTCTCGAATACTGGGCATAGCTTCAAAAAATTCAAGAGCCTCATCAACGGTCATATCTAAGACATCCGCAATGGATTTATCTCGATACTTGATTTCAAGGGTTTCTCGGTTATAACGCTTACCATGACATTGATCGCATTCCACATACACATCTGGCAGGAAGTGCATCTCGATCTTGATGACCCCATCCCCTTCACATGCCTCACAGCGTCCTCCCTTAACGTTAAAGGAAAAGCGCCCTGGCGAATATCCACGAGCTTTGGCTTCAGGAAGGGCAGCAAACCACTCCCGAATCGGCGTAAAAACACCCGTATAGGTAGCAGGATTTGACCGTGGCGTCCGTCCAATGGGAGATTGGTCAATGTCCACGATTTTGTTAATCAACTCAATGCCTTCAATAGCCTTATGAGGGCCTGGGGTTTCTGAGTTATCATTCAATAATTGCGCAAGCCCCTTATAAAGGGTCTCGATAATCAGGGAGGATTTCCCACCTCCTGACACGCCCGTCACAGAAATAAAGGTTCCCAAAGGAAACTCGGCGGTAACGTTCTGAAGATTATGACAGGTGGCTCCAATCACCTTCAGCGCTTGACCTTTTTTAGGCTTTCGACGTGCCTTGGGAATAGGAACTTTTTTTGTCCCCTGTAGATACTGGCCCGTCAGGCTTTTTGGGTTATCCATGATATCTTGGGGAGTCCCTTGGGCCACAATGAACCCTCCCCTCACCCCCGCACCGGGTCCCATATCGATCACATGATCCGCCGTTCGAATGGCATCTTCATCATGTTCTACGACAAGAACTGTATTGCCTAAGTCTCGCAGACGGGTGAGAGTTGCCAATAAACGGTCATTATCCCGCTGGTGGAGGCCAATGGATGGCTCATCGAGCACATACAACACACCCATCAAGCCTGAGCCAATTTGGGAGGCTAAACGAATACGCTGACTTTCTCCGCCTGAAAGGGTGCCAGAGGCACGAGAGAGGGAAAGATACTCCAGCCCCACGCTGACCAAAAACCCAAGACGTTCTTGAATTTCCTTCAGGATCCGGACCGCAATATCCTTTTCCTTTTGCGTCAGCTTTTCTGCGAGCGTCTGAAACCATTCAGCCCCATGCCCAATGGACATCTCCGTCACTTGACCGATATGAAGCTTGTTAATTTTAACAGCGAGCGCCTCAGGCTTAAGACGATAACCCTGACATTCCTCACAAGGAAGAGTGCTTTGGTAACGATTCATTTCCTCTTGCTGCTGTCCATAGCGCTCTTTGCGATCCCGCTGCCGCCGCAGAAGGGTTGGAATGACCCCTTCAAAAGCTTTCTTTTGTGTAAAGGTCCGCGCTTCGTCCTTATAAATTGTAGGAACAATTTCTCCGCCTGACCCATGAAGGATGATCTCTTGAGTCCTTTCGGGAAGTTTTTTAAAGGGCATGTCCATGCTGCCGCCATACTTTTCCACGACAGCTGCTAAAGCTTGCTGATAATAGAACGCAAAGGACCCTGACCAGGGGACAATCGCCCCCTCTTTTAAAGAAAGCCCTGGGTTTGGGATGACAAGTTGTGGATCAAAGACAATCTTAGCCCCCAAACCATCGCAGACAGGGCACGCACCAAAGGGACTGTTAAAGGAGAAAAGGCGAGGTTCAATTTCATCAATTGTAAAGCCGGAGACGGGGCAAGCAAACTTGGCGGAAAAGGTATGGCGCTCCCCCGTATCGGCATCTTCAGCATACAAAAGACCATCGGAAAGACGTAAGACCGTCTCAATGGCATCAGGAAGGCGATGCCCGATCTCAGGATTAATCACAACCCGGTCGACCACAACTTCGATGTCATGCTTAATTTTCTTATTCAGTGGTGGCGCTTCATCAATCTCATAAAGGGTGCCATCAATCTTAAGACGCTGAAAACCTTGCTTTTGCAAATCCGCAATTTCCTTTTTATACTCTCCCTTACGGCCCCTTACAATTGGCGCTAACAGGTAAAGACGTGTCCCTTCTGGCAAGCTCTTCAAGCGATCTACCATTTCCGAGACAGTTTGGCTTTGAATCGGAAGGCCTGTGACGGGTGAATAAGGAACGCCAATGCGAGCAAATAAAAGGCGCAGATAGTCATAAATTTCCGTAACGGTCCCCACGGTGGATCGGGGGTTCTTGGAGGTCGTCTTTTGCTCAATGGAGATGGCTGGAGATAAACCGTCAATTGAATCCACGTCAGGCTTTTGCATCAGTTGCAAGAATTGACGCGCATAAGCCGAAAGACTTTCCACATAGCGGCGTTGGCCTTCCGCATAGATGGTATCAAAGGCAAGGGAAGATTTCCCTGAACCACTGAGCCCTGTAATCACCACAAGTTTATCCCGAGGGATTTCTACCTCAAGATTTTTTAGGTTATGCTCTCGCGCTCCACGGACATGAATTGAATTGGTCATATATTCCTCATACTCAAAGGCCTATTAATTATGCCCCTGGACCCCGCGGTCAAGCCGCGGGGCGTCATATAGAAGGTTGACGTCCCGCGGCTTGATCGCGGGATCCACATTTATTTGTAGACTACACATTAAAGCGGAAGTGGAAAACATCCCCATCGTGGACAATATAATCTCGCCCTTCAAGGCGCAGCTTACCGGCCGCTTTGGCTCCTTGCTCGCCATTGCAGGCTACATAATCCTCATAGGAGGTTGTTTCCGCACAAATAAAGCCCCGTTCAAAATCCGTGTGAATTTCACCGGCCGCTTGCGGGGCTTTTGCTCCTTTATAAACGGTCCAGGCCCGGGCTTCCTTAGGGCCAATGGTGAAAAAGGTAATCAGATTTAAAAGGGCGTATCCTTCCCGAATCACACGCGCAAGGCCGGTTTCTGAAAGACCGAGGCTTTGGAGAAATTCCGACTTATCTTCTTCCGAATCCAAGGACGCTACTTCCGCTTCAATAGCCGCAGAAATAATCGCGACTTGACCACCTTCTTTTTCAGCGCGGGCTTTAACTTGTTCTGTAAAGGCATTGCCCTTAATCGCATCACCTTCCGAGACATTACAGGCATAAAGGGTGGGTTTCGTTGTAATGAGCCCTAAACGCCCGAGCTCTTCTCGCTCTTCAGGAACACACTGAACAAAGCGAGCAGGCTTGCCTTCCCTTAAAAGGGTCAAAGCCCGCTCCATCAAAGGAAACTGCACAAGAGCCACGGGATCCTTTGTCCGCAATTTTTTCTCAAGAGCTGGAATACGTTTTTCCAAGCTCTCCATATCAGCCAGCATCAACTCGGTTTCAATCACATCGATATCCCGCAGCGGGTTAATTTCCCCCTCAACATGGGTAATATCCGTATCTTCAAAGCAGCGCACCACATGCACGATAGCGTCTACTTCTCGAATGTGGGCTAAAAATTGGTTACCGAGCCCCTCCCCTTTACTGGCGCCGCGCACAAGGCCAGCAATATCCACAAACTCCAGTTGGGTCGGAATAATCTTGGCTGATCCTGCAATTTTAGCCAGTTCATCAAGCCTTTTATCAGGAACGCCAACCCGACCGACATTAGGCTCAATGGTACAAAAAGGATAATTAGCGGCTTCTGCTGCAGCTGTTGCTGTCAGAGCATTAAAAAGCGTTGATTTGCCAACGTTGGGAAGACCCACAATACCACATTTAAATCCCATTTTTTTCTCCAGTTTTCTGCGAAGGTGTTAAGGCCTGTATGATTTTTGAAACATACTCTTCCTTCTTATCACTTAAAAGAAGATGAACCTCATCGGCCAAAATGCTAAGCAAGGGGTCAAGCCATGTATGATCTTGCTTTGAAAAGTCGGACAACACATAAGAGCTTACCTCTCCCTGATGTTGCGGCCTGCCAATTCCAATGCGAAGACGCCAATAGTCTTTTCCAAGGTGAGCATCTAAATCCTTGAGGCCATTGTGTCCTCCATGACCCCCTCCCTGTTTAAGGCGCATCTTTCCAGGAAGTAAATCCAAATCATCATGGAAAACAATAATGTGCTCGGGCGGAATCTTATAAAAACGGGCAGCCTCTGCAACGGGACGCCCGGATCGATTCATATAGGCGAGAGGCTTGAACAGAAGAACCTTTTGATGGTCAATGAGTCCTTCTGTCAGAAATCCTGAAAACTTTAATTTTTCCGAAGGAAGGCCATAGCTGGTGCGAATTTCATCCATGCACATAAACCCCACATTGTGGCGATTATTTGCATACTCACTTCCCGGATTTCCAAGCCCCACCAAAAGATACATTCTGTTACCTCAGGGGAGCGCCGCTTACGCTTCCCCTTCTTCTGTTGTTGCAGCAGCTTCTGTAGCTTCGCCTTCAGCGCCTTCAGTTTGCTTCATAACAGTTGGAGCCACGATGTTGGCAAGATCATTATCACGTTCAGGGTGAGCGGGAGCCACGTTCTCAGGCAATTTTAAATGACTAAGGTGGATGGTGTCGTGAATCTCAAGCCCAGTTAGATCAATTTCAATGTGACTTGGAATATGATCAACATCCACAATGACTTCTAAACTGTGGTTGATAATATTCAATACACCACCACGCTTGATTCCGGGAGATGCCAATTCATTAACGAATTGTAGAGGAACAGAAACAGTAATTTTTGCCCCTTTGGTGATGCGATAAAAATCCACATGCAATGGGCAATCGGTGACAGGATGAAACTGTACAGCACGAGCAAGGGCTTTTTCTTTTTTTCCTTGCAGAGAAAGTTCAAACACCTTTGACATAAACCCTGTTTTGTGAAGCTCCTTATCCAATTGAACAGGATCAAGAGAAAAATGGGCTGGAACGTCCTTTCCTCCATACAAAACGGCAGGAACGCGACCTTCACGGCGCAAAGCGCGCGCAGATCCTTTTCCCGTTCCTTCTCTTAATTGAACATCAAGCTGAGGTGTTGCTGTCATAATAATAACTCCTTCAAAACGAATTCTTTGATCAGGGCTCAGAAACCCAATTCCTGATTCTTGCTACTGTTATATACACTATTCAAATAAAATTGAAACTGATTTTTCACTATGAATGCGTTCTATGGCCTCCCCCAAGAAGGAGGCCAGAGAAATTTGACGAACTTTTACGCATTTTTTAACTTCATCAGTGGCTAAAATGCTATCAGTCACCACAACTTCTTTTAGTTTTGACCCGTTGATTCGCTCAAGGGAAGGTGGTGAGAACACACCATGAGTGACGTAAGCTCTGACTGAAAGCGCTCCCTGTTCGAGTAAGGCTTCTGCTGCATTGCAGATGGTGCCTGCGGAATCCACGATATCATCTGTAATCAAGCAGTGATGACCTTTGACGTCTCCAATCACGTTCATAACCTCAGATTCACCTGGTTTTTCGCGCCGTTTATCAATCACCGCAAGCCCGCAATTAAGACGTTTGGCAAGACCTCGCGCTCGCACAACGCCACCTACATCAGGAGAGACAATCAAAATATTTTTATCTGGAAAATTTTCTTGAATATCCTTTTGAAAGAGGGGTGCTGCATAAAGGTTATCGACAGGAATATTAAAGAATCCTTGGATTTGACCCGCATGAAGATCAAGAGTTAAAACGCGATCCGCTCCTGCGGTGGTAAGGATATCCGCCACAAGCTTAGCCGTAATAGGCGTCCGTGGCCCCGACTTCCTATCTTGCCGAGCATAACCAAAATACGGAATGCATGCTGTGATGCGGCGCGCTGAACCACGCTTTAACGCATCAATCGTGATCAAAAGTTCCATCAAATGATCATTGGCAGGATTACTGGTGGATTGAATGACGAAAACATCTTCACCTCTGACATTTTCTAAAATCTCCACAAAGATTTCATGATCCGCAAAAAGACGGATTGTGGCTTCACTTAAAGGAGTTTTAAGGACTTTTGCGATTTCTTCTGCAAGAGGAATATTACTGTTACAAGAGATAAGTTTCATGAATTTTTATGCCAATTAAGTTTCCCTAAACCTAGCAGAACCTTGCTTTTCTGTAAATGGGGTTTGTATAATCACTTAGGGTTGCCTCATGAAAACTTATGAGGAAACAAAAGTTTTTTGCCTCTCCCCATTGTTGGAGAGATAAGAGGCCTTGATTTTACTCACAAACTTATAATCCCACAATTGGCCAAAGATTTCTTTTGATAATGAGTTCAGGGGTATCTTTTAAATTTCTTGTATAGAGCCGCGAAGCAAGTTTACGAAGCTTTCCCTCTTTTAGATAACGCGAGATGATCTTTGTTGAAGAAGAGCTTGAGACAATAACTTCAGGAAGATCTTCTAGAGATATTTTGGGCATTTCATCACTCCTTATCTGATTATATAAGATTTTTTGGGAGTTATAAACACAAAAACAGGATTTTTTGGGATTTAAGAGTTAATAAAAAGATACTTATCGCTAAACACCGAGGGAATTAAAAAATTCCCTCGATAGAGTCTCCCCCACATTCCTCTAGCTTTTAAGCTCCATTTTTTCTAGAATCAGCCCACAATAAGAAGGACGAGCATGACAAAGACGGTTATATTGTGCATTTTGGATGGGTGGGGTCATCGAGAGAATGGTGCGGATAATGCTATTTCTCACGCCAAGACGCCTCATTGGGATGAGCTTATAACCACATCCCCTCACACCCTTCTCGAAGCCTCTGAGCTGAATGTGGGCTTGCCCGAGGGCCAGATGGGTAATTCGGAAGTGGGCCACATGAATATCGGTGCGGGTCGCATTATTCTCCAAGACCTCCCCCGCATTGATGAGGCCATCAAGCAAGGTTCTCTTTATGAATTACCCGAACTTAATGACTTTACTGAAAAGCTAAAGGCCTCAAAAGGCAGCTGCCATCTGATAGGACTTTTATCCCCAGGCGGGATTCACTCCCATCAACGGCACATTCAAGCTCTTGCTGAAGTTGTAGCTAGCCAGGGCGTTCCTGTCATTATCCATGCCTTCTTGGATGGGCGAGATACCCCTCCTCAAAGTGCTGAAGAATACCTCAAGTCTCTCCTCCACTTTACGCATGACCATCCCAACATCACCCTTGGAACTCTTGGGGGACGCTATTACGCCATGGATCGGGATAAACGGTGGGAGCGCATTGAAAAAGCCTATGACGTAATGGTAAGTGGTAAACCTTCAACCCAAGATCCCCTCACCTATCTTAAGCAAAGCTATGCTAAAGAAATCAATGACGAATTTGTTGAGCCGGTGGCTATTGCTCCTTATGCCGGCATGAAAGCGGGAGATGGAATTCTTATGGCGAATTTTAGAGCTGATCGTGTTCGCCAAATTCTAACAGCACTTTTAGATCCCCACTTTAAAGAATTTAAAAGAACGGCACCTGATTTTGCGGCTGCCTTAGGCATCACCGAGTACAGTAATACCCTTAATAAATGGATGAAGACTCTTTTTCACCCTAGTGCCCTTCAAAATGTCTTGGGAGAAGTCATTTCTAAAGAGGGTTTAAAGCAGCTGCGCATTGCAGAGACGGAAAAGTATGCCCATGTGACCTTCTTTTTTAACGGAGGCAGAGAAGATGTATTTCCAGGTGAAGAGCGAATTCTTGTCCCCTCTCCCCATGTAGCCACCTATGACCTAAAACCAGAGATGTCCGCCTTTGAACTTACGGATAAACTTGTTGCAGCGATTGAAAACAAAAAATATAGTTTCATTGTTGTAAATTATGCCAATACGGATATGGTGGGTCATTCAGGTAATTTTGAAGCCGCCCGTAAGGCTGTTGAAGCTGTGGACGCATGTTTAGGTAAACTTATGAATGCCATTAAAAAAGTAGATGCTAGCCTTATTGTCACTTCCGATCACGGCAATGCAGAAATGATGTTTGATGAGGCTCTCAAGTCGCCCCATACGGCTCACACTCTTAATCCTGTACCCTTTATACTTTATAATGGACCAGAAGGAGTACTTAAAAAGGGTAGGCTCTCCGATATTGCTCCGACAATTTTGAAAATCATGGAGATCCCGAAGCCATCCTCTATGACAGGTCAGTCACTTTTGGAGCCGCTGCATGGGTAAATTTCTCTTTCTTTTCAGTTTCCTCTTTTTCTCTCCTGTCGTAGCCCAAGATCTTGTGACAGAAGTTAAGGAGGTGTACAAAGAAAAAATTAACTTACTTCAAGAAAAACAACGCTTATTAGAAGAAGCCTCTGTTTTAGAGAAAACATTGCAAGACCTCACTATAAAACAAACTCAAATGAATGAAAACATTGCTCTACAGCGCAAACAAATTGAGGCTAAACTCCCTTTGTTCGTCCGTTTAGGACGCGTAGATCCTTTGAAACTTTTAGTGGACACTGCTGCGGGAAAGGATACGATTCGTGGTATTATCCTTATGCGTTCCTTATCGCATTCTTTAAAACAACAATTACAACGCCTTCAGGCGGATTTCACCGAAATTTCTGCCTTAAGCCAAGAGCTAGAAATGAAAAGAAAAACTCAAGCCCAGTTACTTGAAGGTCTCCACTTTCAGCATAGTCAACTTGAAGCTTTTGAAAAAGTAAAACTTGAGCAATTAACAAGTGCCGAACTTGAAAAACTCAGCAAGGAAGAAGACATTAATTTTCTTTTAAATGAAACTCGAGCAACTCTTTCAAAGAAGACGAAAAGCGCCTCAAAAGCTGCCTCTACTCAAGAGTTACCTTTTCGATGGCTTGAAAAGCCGGTCGCGGAAAAAATAGTTGAAGATAAAGAGTTACAAAAGAAATTTAATCCCAATGCTCAGGGCATTATTTTTGAGACCAAGAAAAATGCTGAAGTATTTTCACCCTCTGAAGGAACCGTTGTCTTCAAAGGACCTTTTAAAAATCAAGGAGATATTCTTATCATTGAAGCTGGTGAAAAAGTGTATACCATATTGATGGGAATGCATAAAATTAATGCAGAAATTGGTGAAAGCGTATATGCTGGGCAAAAAGTGGGATCCATGGCTGGCTATGGAGCCAACTCTCCTAAGCTTTATTTGGAGCTTCGGCAGAAAGGCAAAGCTATAGATCCTAAGGATTATTTTGCTCAATGAGAGGGAATTCATAAATGAAATCGAAAGTCGTCGGATTACTTGCTGTTGTTTTGTTTTCATCGGTTGCTGTTGCAGGAATATATGCAGCTTCATCCACAAAAGAGACAGAAGCTAAAGAAGCAGCTCCTTCAGTTACTGATTTTGACTCCCGTACCTTTGACGCTATTTTACAGCGAATTAAAGAAGACTATGTGGAGCCCGTATCCGATGAAAAACTTCTCACCGGTGCTCTTAACGGAATGCTTGCAGCCCTCGACCCTCATTCAACCTATTTGGATCCAAAAGCCTATAAGGAGCTACAGATTCAGACAAAGTCTGAATATGGTGGTTTGGGAATGGAAGTCACCTTAGAGAATGGCGTTGTTAAAGTTATCTCTCCTATTGATGATACACCGGCTAAAAAAGCGGGACTTGAACCAGGAGATTTAATCCTTGCCATTGATAAAAAGCCTGTCATGGGAAAAACCATTAATGAAGCCGTTGAACTTCTTCGTGGCCAACCTGGCTCAACTGTAACACTTCATATTAAGCGAGAAGGCAAAGATGTCTTTGAAAAAACCCTCACTCGTGAAAAAATTCAGGTCAAAGCCGTTAAATGGCGCCTTGAAGGTAACGTTGGGTATATTCGCATTGCCCAGTTCAGTGAAAGCACCCTGCCCCTCTTAAAAGAAGCCCTTGCTGACTTCAAAAAGAAAGAAGGCGACAAGCTTCAAGGTCTTATTATTGACCTTCGCAACAATCCCGGCGGCCTCTTTGATGTAGCCATTGATACGAGTGATCTCTTCCTTCCCAAAGGTAAAGAAATTGTTTCAACACGAGGCCGAAATTCAAAATCCGACAGTCATGCTTACGCTAAAGATGGGGATATCACAAATAATCTGCCTATTGTCGTCCTAATCAACGGAGGTTCAGCCTCATCATCAGAAATTCTGGCGGGAGCATTGCAAGATAACCATCGCGCTCTTATTGTTGGGACAAAGTCCTTTGGAAAAGGATCGGTTCAACCTGTCATGCCTTTAACTAATGGTGGGGCGCTAGTGCTAACAACGGCCCGGTATTACACGCCTTCCGGCCGTTCAATCCAAGCTAAAGGCATTGAGCCTGATATTGTTATTGAGCAACTTCAAGGCAAACTTGAGAAAATCGATGAAGCTAAATATATTTATGAAAAAGATTTAGAAGGCGCCCTTGATATCCCTAAAGAAAAAAAGACAGAAGCTCCAAAAATTGATGAGACAAAAATTCCACTTGAAGAGGATAAAACCAAGACGGGTAAACCTGTTGAAGATTATCAGCTGATGCGTGCCATTGATATTCTTCATGCCGTTGTCATGACAGAAAAAATGGAATCCTCTAAAAAGTAGAATTGTGGCAGTAATCATCATGACAAAAGAAACCGCGTTGAAAAATAACTTTTCTAACAAGATTGTTATGGTCGGCTTTGGAAGTATCGGTCAGGGCGTCCTTCCCTTACTTGCCAAACATTTTGATATTGAAAAACAAGTGATCATTATAAATCCTGACATAGAATCAAAAGAAGTAGCAGATAAATATCATGTTCCATACCATCAGTACGCTTTAACACGCCAAAATTATGAGACAATTTTGCGCTCCTTTTTAAAGCCAGGAGATTTTTTGTTAAATCTATCCGTGAATGTTTCGAGTTATGATCTCACTCAATTATGTCAAGAAATGGGGTGTCTTTATCTAGATACGTGCATTGAACCTTGGGAGGGAGGCTATCTAGATGCTCAAAGACCCCTTTCTGAACGAACAAACTATGCTTTTCGAGAGAAAATTTTATCCTTGCGCTCACGTTTGTCCTCAGATGGGCCAACAGCAGTTATAGCTCATGGAGCAAATCCTGGTCTTATCTCAAGTTTTGCTAAACAGGCGATCGTTAACGTTGCTCAAGACGTAGGATGTTTTGATTATATGCCAAAAACAAAACAAGAATGGGCAGAACTGGCAGCTAAACTTAATCTTAAAGTTATCCATATTGCTGAGTATGATTGGCAATTTTCCAACATCAAAAAGAAAGCCGGAGAATTTGTAAATACTTGGTCTGTAGATGGATTCCACAGCGAAGGATGTCAACCTGCAGAGCTAGGTTGGGGAACTCATGAAAAAAATTGGCCAAAAATGGCTTGTACTTACGAGTATGGTTGTAAAGCTGCCATTTATCTTGAACAACCAAGTGTAAAAACAACCATAAAGTCCTGGACACCTCTTGCAGGACAATATAAAGCCTTTTTAATTACCCATAATGAATCAATTTCCATAGCAGATTTCTTGACTCTTTCTGATCATGAGCAAAACGTGACTTATCGGCCAACTGTTCATTACAGTTATCGCCCTTGTGATGATGCTATCTTATCTCTTCACGAACTCAATGGTCGCGATCTGGTTCTACAAGATGAAAAACGAATCCTTGGTGATGATATCATTGATGGAATCGATGAGTTAGGTGTTCTCTTAATGGGCCACAAAAAAGGGGCTTATTGGTTTGGATCCACCTTGAGTATCCATGAAGCGCGTCAATTGGCCCCCTATAATTCCTCTACAACGCTACAGGTTACGTCGGCTGTCCTTGCAGGTGTTTTGTGGGCTATTGAAAATCCCAGTCGTGGCATTGTTGAAGCAGAGGAACTTGACTTTGAACGTATTTTAGAAATCGCAGCGCCTTATCTTGGAACAATGTCTGGACATTATACGGATTGGACTCCCTTACTGAACGAAGGAATAGACTCATATCCCTCAGCAAGAGACACCAGTGATCCATGGCAATTTATAAACTTTGCCCTTGGAGAGTTTATCTAAAATTCTTTTTTTGATTGCCTCACTATGACTGTAGGTTTCGCTCTACAGTATTTTTCTGATTTTTACTTAATTTTAAAAAAATATCTATTATTTTAAAAAACAAGTATTTCTTATTATATAGAGTTATTTTTATGACCTTATTATTTCGTTCCCTCCTTCTTACAGCCATTGCTTTTCCATTACCTCTCACGACGTTGTTAGCGTCAGCTAAAGAAGAAAAAGGCCTCTCAAGAACATCTAAAAAGCGTTTCACTCCTGTAGCTAAGCCCCTTCCTCATAGAAAGAAAGGAAGAGTACAAGTTGTTAATAACTTACCAGCAATGGAAAAGCCGCCCATAATGCAGTCAGTAGGCAATCTTATTCTACAAACCGTAAAACAGCATTATGATACAGACCCTTTGCATAATACGTATTGGACAAGACCGTTTTTTTCAGCAGATATAATGAATGTGCCAGCTGCTGCTCTCGGAGATATGCTTTGTGTGGAATTCGGAAAAACAGAACTTTTCGCGAAGAAAATTTCTGAGCTTGGTATTCTTCCTTCTTCGCCGGAAGATACGACTCCATCCCCCGTGCCTACTGGCGCCCCCAATTAAGAAGTGGAAAAGAGATCGATCCTAAAATTTTAATGTGGCTTCCCGTTAGCTGCATCCCCATAAAATCAAACTATTTTCCTGAGCCTCGTGGTCAAACCACGAGGCGCAGGGGGAATGTGTAACTTACAACCCGCTTCTAACGTCTCGTGGCTTGATCACAGAATCTACCCTTCAGTAAATTTTTAGGTATAACTATTTCTTTTTGTTTGTGCTACAAACATACAATTTGAAAAAAAGCATATTATTTATAAAAAGTGATCGGAATATGAAAAAACGAAATCAATTTCTTTACGTCATTTTTTTCTTAGTTATGCAGGGGATTTCCCTTGTAAGGGCAACTGAGCATATAAATAAAGAATCATGGGTTATTTCAAAAGCCATTGAATCTTCATTAGAAGATATTCAGGAAAAAGATCTTATCGCTTCTTTAGAGGATTTCGGTATCTCAACAAAGGTTGAGCCCCTTGATCAATATCTTCAAGCCTACACCCTTTCAAAGGGAAAGTACTTTACCCTCTATTTAGCCCCCACGTTTTATCAAGAGAACCAGGTGTGGATTATGAGCAATCCTGAACTCTCGGCATCTTTTGAAGATCTTACGCCAGAGCAGCTTAGTGAGCTGGAAGAATTCCGATATTTAATGGGCGAGGTTTATCGCAAAGCCTTAGGTTATCAAGGTTATATTATGTTTATGGACTTATCAAAAGATTATAGTTTGGGACGTTCCTCGCTTTGTCTTGAAATGATTCCTGCTTCCTTAGGTGGAAAGAACAAGGATTTACTTGATATTCGTGAGAAAATCGAAAGAACTAGTTATTTTCTTTTTGGAGCTGCTCCTCTTAAACAACTCAGACCTAATGACGCCAAAACAAAAATTGGAAAATTAACGCCCTTCTTTTGGGAGCTACTGTCAAATGGAGAGACGCTTACAAATCAAAAAAGGATTGCCAAGAACACGCTTCCCTGGTCTCGAAAAATTACCCACATGAAAGAACTTTAAGAAAAACTTGTGCTCGCTTTAAAAGAGGAACTATTCAAACGCTATGCTCTTTTTAGCTCTCAAGGTAAAAAAGATGAAAAGTTAAAGAGTAAAAATACAAAAAGTACAGATGAAGGAGAGTTTACTCAAGAAAAAGTTGCTTCCATTGATAAATGTGCTTTTTGCAATCCCAAGGTCATTCAGAATCAAATGGTTTATAAGCAAGGTGACTTCTCTGTTCTTTACAATTTTCGCCCCTATACGGAAGGGTACCATTTTATGATCACATCCTATCTTCCTTTGCATGTTGAAGATTGGCAAAACTTTTCCCATGAAGACGTTATGAACATTGATCGCTTGGCTCAAGCCCTTGTCAGGGAAATTAAAAAAGACAGTGGAAGCGATGACATTATCCTCTTTGTTCAAAATGGAATGGGAGCAGGTATGACTGTCCCTCATGGACATATGCATGTTCTTTTGCGACCTTCTAAATTGCACTTGGTAAGCCAAGTTCTTCTAGAAACTTCAAACCATAAGCGCAAAGGATTAACATCCGAAGAAATGGATCCCGTAAAGAAAAAGTTTAATCAAAAACTCAGTCAATCGCTGAAATTATAAAGTTTCTTCAACTCACCTTTAGGTCAAAGGCAGCCTTAATCAGAGACTTCGTATAAGGCTTTTCAGGAGAGGTAAAGATAGACGCGGCTGTTCCGCGCTCAACAATTTTTCCGTGACGCATTACAAGAACGTCATGGCTAATGGCTCGCACCACCGCCAAATCATGGCTGATAAAAAGATAGGCCAGTTTGTGGTCAGTCTGCAGCTTGCGCAAAAGATCGATAATATCCACCTGCACCGAACGATCCAAGGCAGAAGTAGGCTCATCAAGCACCACAAGCTTTGGCTTTAAAGCAATAGCACGGGCAATGGCGATCCGTTGGCGCTGCCCCCCTGAAAATTCATGGGGATAGCGGTGACGGACCTCGGGATCAAGGCCAACTTGTTTTAAGGCCTGCACTACAAGGATATCACGCTCCTCAGGAGTTTTCCCCAAACGATGAATTTCCAGGCCCTCAGCAACGATTTGCTGCACACTCATGCGGGGACTCAAAGAGCCGTTTGGATCTTGAAACACAACCTGCATTTCACGGCGCAAGGGACGAAGTTTTTTTCGCCCATAATCTTGGATTTCTGCACCATCAAACCAAATGATCCCTTGGCTTTGTTGTAGGCGCAGCATGGCCATGGCAAAGGTCGTCTTTCCCGAGCCACTTTCTCCCACAATTCCAAGGGTATGCCCTTCTTTTAAAGTGACAGTAACATCATCTACAGCACGAATATCATCCACCTTTCGGCGAAAAAGTCCTTTGCGCACATCAAAGTAAACCTTGATGTGTTCAGCCTTTAACAAGGGTTTGGCCTCAAGCGAGACAGGGACCGCCTCCCCCCGCGGGAAAGAGTTAAGAAGATGACGCGTATAAGGAGATTGTGGTTTGGCAAAAACCTTTTTGGTCTCCCCCTCTTCCATCACTAGTCCATCTTTCATCACCACAATACGATCGGCCATCTTCCGCACAATACCTAAATCGTGGGTGATGAGGAGCATCGCCATGTCCAGCTCTTTTTGAAGCTTCTTGAGAAGTTGAAGAAGTTTGGCTTGGATTGTTACATCAAGGGCCGTTGTCGGCTCATCGGCAATAAGAATTTGAGGCTCGCAAGCAAGGGCCATAGCGATCATCACCCGCTGCCGCTGCCCACCAGAGAGCTGATCCGGATAGGCCCCAAGGCGAGATTCCCCATCCTTAAAGCCTGCCATCTCTAAAACTTCAATGCAGCGCTTGCGCGCCTTATCTCCTGTAAGACCTTTGTGCACCAATAAAACTTCTTCAATCTGTTTTTGAACATTGTGAAGAGGATTCAGAGACGTCATGGGTTCCTGAAAAATCATGGCAATTTTATTGCCCCGAATAGGAAGGAGGGTCTTTTCCGGAGCATTCACCAAATCATGGCCATGAAAATAAATATGGCCTGAGGGATGGGAAGCTTTTGGATAAGGAAGCAGTTGCAAGATAGAAAGGGCTGTAACTGACTTTCCTGAGCCACTCTCCCCCACAAGCGCCACGGTTTCCTTAGGATTCAGAGTAAAGGAGACGGATTTGACGGCCTCAATCACCTTGTCTTGCTGACGGAAATTAACGCTTAAATTTTCAACGGAAAGTAAAGGCTTCGTCATAAATTCGCCTTTCGGGGGTCAAAGGCATCCCTAACCGCTTCCCCAATAAAAATCAGCAACGTGAGCAAAACCGCCAAAACCACAAAGGTTGAAATCCCTAACCACGGCGCTTGAAGATTGTTTTTACCCTGATTCAACATCTCTCCTAAAGAAGGTGATCCCAAAGGCAAACCAAAACCTAGAAAATCTAGGGAAGTAAGAGTTGTAATCGAGGTATTAAGGATAAAAGGCATAAGGGTCAGGGTGGCTACCATGGCATTAGGCAGAACGTGACGATAGATTATCCGCGGCGTGGAAAGTCCCAGAGCACGGGCTGCTTTAACATATTCTAAATTCCGAGCGCGCAAAAATTCCGCACGTACAACGGGAACCAGCGCCATCCAGTTAAAGAGAAGCATGAGCCATAACAGCCACCAGAAATTCGGCTGCACTACACTTGCGAGGATAATCAGAAGATACAAAACAGGCATGCCGGACCATATCTCCATAAAGCGTTGGAATAAAAGATCGGTAAGCCCTCCAAAATAACCTTGAACAGCTCCTGCTGTGACTCCAAAAAGTGAACTGAATAGAGTAAGAGTCAACCCAAAGAGAACAGAAATACGAAATCCATAAATGAGTCGCGCGAGCACGTCCCTCCCCTGATCATCGGTCCCAAGCCAATCTTCAGCGGAAGGCGGCGAAGGGGCAGGTACAGGAAGATCATAGTTAACCGTATTATAACTAAAAGGAATCAGGGGCCAAATCATCCAACCATGAGCATCAATCAAGTTTTGAACAAAAGGATCGCGGTAGTTGGTTTCCGTTTCAAATTCCCCCCCAAATGTTGTTTCCGGATATTGAACGAAAATAGGATAATAAAAGTGATCTTCATACTTAATGAGAAGGGGTTTATCATTGGCAATGAATTCGGCAAAAAGGGTGACTATAAACAACACAAGGAAAATCCAAAGAGAGACATAGCCGCGTTTGTTCGCTTTGAATTGAGAAATCCTACGCTGTGTTATAGGCGTAAAGGTCATTAACCCATCCTCCGCTCAAAATCAATGCGCGGGTCAATAAGAGTATAGGATAAATCTCCTACAATGTGTAGGAAAAGACCGAGTAAGGTAAAAATATAAAGCGTTCCAAATACAACCGGATAATCACGGTTAATGGCTGACTCGAAGCCCAAAAGCCCCAGACCATCAAGTGAGAAGATAACCTCAATCAAAAGCGAACCCGAAAAGAAAATACCAATAAGGGCAGCGGGCATGCTCGCAATAACGATGAGCATGGCGTTGCGAAAGACATGGCCAAAGAGAACCCTGTGCTCTGTCAAGCCTTTAGCCCGTGCCGTCACCACATATTGCTTGTTAATTTCTTCCAAAAATGAGTTTTTGGTCAAGAACGTTAGGTAAGCAAAACCGCTGATAACCATGGCCGTGATGGGCAAAACCATGTGCCATAAATAGTTTAATACCTTATCGATCAAATCTAACTGGTGCCAGTTGTCGGAGACCAAGCCTCGCAGGGGAAAGATGGACCAAAAGCTTCCTCCCGCAAAAAGAACGATCAATAGGATTGCAAAAAGAAATCCAGGGATCGCATAGCCCACAACCACAACGGCACTCGTCCACACGTCAAAAGAGGTACCATCATGAACCGCTTTCCGAATTCCAAGGGGAATAGAGATCAGATAGACAAGGATAGTCGTCCATAAGCCAATACTAATGGAAACAGGCATCTTTTCGATAATCAGGCCTATCACAGAGCGATCCTTGAAATAACTATCCCCAAAGTTAAAGGTGAGATAATTTTTCATCATTAAGAGAAAGCGCTCAAGAGGAGGTTTGTCAAAACCAAACATTTTTTCAAGCTTGGCGATAAATTCTGGATCCAATCCCTGAGCCCCCCTATATTTACTCTCAGAGAAATGGGTCTCCCCCATCTGCTCTAAAGCCTGGGTGCTCTCCATACCAGAACCAGTAATACGGGAGGTAGCATCCACATTATTACCACGAATTTTGGCAATCATTTGTTCAACGGGACCACCGGGCGCCGCTTGAATCACAAGAAAATTAATCACCATAATACCAAAGAGAGTTGGGATAATCAGCAACAGGCGGCGTAAAAAATAAGCCAACATTTACAGAGTTACCTTTTTAACTTGGCTTCTAAAGCTGGATCCACCCACCAAGCGCTGAAACCAACTCCATCTTTGGGTGCTTTCGCTGGATGTCCAAACTTATTCCAATAGGCAAAACGGGATGTTTTACTATACCATCCAGGAATTCCATAATATCCCCATAATAACACTCGATCCAAGGCATGAACATGGGTTTCAAGGGTGAACCGATCCGGTGAATCTAAAAGAAGGGCTACTAGCTTATCCACCACTGGATTCTTAATCCCCGCGTAATTGCGTCCTCCAGGAACATCGGCATAAGTTGAAACCCAATAGTCGCGCTGTTCATTTCCTGGAGTTTCTGTTTCAAGAATGCCAGTAAAAATCATATCATAGTCATAATTTTGAACTCTTTCTACATATTGGGAAGGAGTCACGGTTCGAATGGTCACTTTTATACCCAATGACGTCAAGTTCCGCTGAAGGGCCAAAGCAGGTCGTTCAAAGTTAGGATCATCCAACATTAATTCAAATGCAAAAGGCTCACCTGTCTTTTGATTAATGCGCTGTCCATCTTTGATTACCCATCCTGCCTCGACTAAAAGTTTATTCGCTTTTTCAATAAGACGGCGATCTTGTCCCGAGCCATTTGAAACAGGTAATTTAAATTCTTCTGTAAAAAGCTCTGCAGGAAGCTGTGCTTTAAAAGGTTCAAGAAGAGCAAGCTCTTCTCCTTGAGGTAGACCGGAAGAAGCCATATCTGAGTTATTAAAGTAACTATGAGCCCTCACATAAGAATTGAAAAATAAATTCTTTTTAATCCATTCAAAATCAAAGGCTTCTGTTAAAGCTTGCCGCACTTTAAGATCCTGAAATAAAGGCTTACGAGTATTAAACGCAAACATTGTTATCCCTTGAGGAAGTTGGTTAGGATCTTCCTTTAAGATAATTTTACCTTCCGTGACTGCCGGGATTTTATAGCCAGTAGCCCAATTTTTGGCGATGTTCTCGTGGTGAAAATCATAAGCTCCTCCCTTAAACCCTTCAAACTGAACCGATTGGTCCCTAAAGTAGACATAAGTAACATCAAAGTTATGCTGCCCTTTTTGGGAAGGCAAATTTTCTCCCCACCACCCCGGAATACGTTCATAGGTCACTGTTTGGCCAGCTTGAAAATTTTTGACCTTATAGGGCCCGCAGCCCACAGGAGGCGTTAAATCAGCGGCTTCAAAATTATGTTTTGTATAATAGGCCTTAGAAAGCACATATAATTGCCCTAAGATGGCAGGAAGCTCGCGATTGCGATCAGTGGAAAAGAGGAAACGAACCTGATCCGGCCCTGCCTTTTCTACTTTCGTGACATCCTTGTAATATTGGGCAAACAAGGGAATTCCTTTTTTTACCTGCGTATTAAAGGAAAAAATCACATCATCCACTGTGACTGGCGAGCCATCGGAAAACTTGGCATTTTTGTTAAGAGTGAAAGTCACACTTTTGTGATCAGGGGCAACTTCAACCTTTTCGGCTAAATACCCATAGAGGGAGAAAGGTTCATCCTGAGCAATATCTAAAAGAGAACAATGAAGGAGCCCGGCCCCTGCTGCAGCATTACCTTTGATAACAAAAGGGTTGAAGCTATCGAAACTGCCTATAGACGCTAATTTTACATTTCCCCCCTTGGGCGCATTGGGATTCGCATAATCATAATGGGTGAAATTTTCTGGATATTTGAGATCACCAAAAATGGCAATTCCATGGGTAGATTGAGGTTGGGGGGTTGGCGCTGGCGGCGGCGTTTCAGCGTGGAGGGATTGAAGTACAGAAAGAGTAATAAGTAAACCCCCTGTCATCCTGAGATCTCGAACATAGTGAGAGGGATTCAGGATCTTTCGTAAACTGCTGCAGATCCTGAGCTCGTCCCTACGGGACTCCTCAGGATGACAAATCTGGGGGAGAGTTCTTAAACGCATTAAATTAATGTCCTTCCTTCTTAACATCATTTTTAGGTTCAGGTTCTTTTGAAGAGGGCGCAGCTTCCTTCACTTCTGGAAGTGGCATAGGAGAATCACTTTGTTTCATCATATAAGCAATCAAGTCAGCTCTTTCTTTATCATCTTTAACGCCCGCAAAGGACATTTTTGTCCCCGGCACGAAATCTCGAGGAGAGTACAACCATTCGTTTAAGTCATCAAGAGTCCATGTGCCACCTTTTTTCTCCAAGGCTGAAGAATACGCATATCCCTGATGTTGTCCCTTAGGGGCTCCAACAACGCCGTAAAGATCGGGGCCTATCCGATTAGGCCCTCCTTTTTCAATGGTATGGCAACTGGTGCATTTTTTAAAAGCCGCTTCTCCTTGTTGCACATTAGCAGCCGCCAGAAGAGGTTCAATAGGCGCAGGTCCTTTTTTCGCCACTTCTGTAGGCGCTCCTGAAGAGGAGGAAGACACTCCCGCAATTTTGTAAACGTTTTCTTTAAGCATGTGAGGTTCAATAAGATGATTCGAAATCAGATCCGCACCTTTAATAGTCAACAAGGCAATTAAAATGGCGGCGGCAATCTTGTTAAATTCAAAGCTGTCCATTTTCCTGGTCTTTTTTGTCCTTCAAAATTGCCCTCACTATATCGTCCTTTGCTCAAAGATGATAGTCATTCTTCACGCATTTTCTCTGGTTTTTGGTAAGACGCAAACAAAATCTGATAGGACGTTTGAGGGCACATATTATAAATTTTCATCACCTTTTTAAAGGTTGAATGAGGAAGCGGACGATGACCAGGCTGCGGCAAGCCAGCGCCAATTTTTTTCAAATCGCGCAGAAATTCAAGAGCATTTGAAGGAGTTGTTGTAATCCATTCTTCTTCTACAGCACGATTGCCTGACAAAGGGAGCCAATCTTTTAACTGACCAAAGGGGATAAAATCTAAAACACCGCTTGGAGCTCCCTCCAAAGCGTGCGCCGTACGCCATTCATGAAAACTATTATTACCTAAAGCCGTAAAATACAACCATCCTCCCGGCTTAAGGCAGGCTGTAAGTCGTGTAAGAGCACCTTTGGGATCTTGAAACCAATGAAGAGCCAGGTTCGAGACTATCAAATCAAAGGAGGCAGAAAAGCACGGATACTCGGCATTGAGAACAAGGGGCAATATCCTCTCATCCTGCGTTTTCTCCATAGCAACTTTAAGAATTGAATGGGAAAAATCACTTAAAACATAGTGAGTACAGTGAGGAAGTAAATGAGGCGTTAAGATGCCTGTGCCACACCCCACCTCCAGGATTGCGCCTAAAGATGTCCCCTTTTGCGCTAAAATTTTTGAGGACAGTCGCCTAGCCACAAAATTTTGGACAACGGCTTGCTGATCATAACTCGCCGCTGCACGAGAAAAAGTCTGGGATACGTTGAGGGATTGCACCACACCATTACTCCTGAATTAATTTTATGAAAGAGTAGCGCTTTCTGGAACCTTTTGGAAGGAGGAGATTGCAAGGGACCTTCGTAGAGTAAACGTAGGAATCAAAAAATTTTCCGTTGTTAACCTTTTAGTAATATGTTTTAGATTATCCATGATTGAATAATAAAAACAAACGGCTAAGGAAAACAGATTCATGATTGCCTTCTTAAAGCCCTTTTTACGGCTTAGCTTACCTTTTATGCTTTTTACTGCTGAGAGTACACACGCGAGCCATTGCGCCACTTACATCACACAACATGAAAAAGTCCATAATATTCCTGAGGGGCTCTTACATGCCATCTCCAAGGTTGAATCCGGGCGTAAAGATTCCACAGGACACTTTGTAGCATGGCCATGGACAGTCAACTCACAAGGACAGAGCTACTACTTTCCCTCTAAGGATGCTGCCATCACCGCTGTGCGCGAGATGCAGCGTAAAGGAATATCAAGCATTGACGTGGGTTGCATGCAAGTCAATCTTCACCATCACCCTAAAGCTTTTACGAATTTAGAAAGTGCTTTTGATCCTGCTCAAAATGTGGCTTATGCCGCCCGCTTTCTCACGGGACTCAAAAAAGAACATGCTTCCTGGCACAAGGCTGTGGCCCATTACCATTCGGCAAACCCCATTCATCATATTCCTTACCAAAAAAACGTCATGCAAACCTGGAAGAAAAGCCCAAAAACGGGAGATCTTATTTTGGCAAAAAACCGTTTTAGAGAGCGGAGCAACTCCAACCGGATCCGTAGGCTTTCAAACGTAAAAACCTTAAGTTTACAAAACACCCAAGTTCTTCAGGCCTCGGCTAGAATGGAAGTACGACGAGTCGCCCCTCGCGCGTCCCGTCATGTTCGTAGGCTCTCTAGCCGATAAGCTCCTCTCCTTGATTTTGCGGAGAATACAGGTTATAATCTCCGCATAATTTGCGGAGATTAATGATGTACATCTATGAACTCCCCGAATGGCCTCATTTTATATCTCAAGGAGGCCGAAGTACGAGTTACTCTTTAAACCCCCCTCCCCCAATATATAATTCCTGAATTATGAGCCAATTGCAAATTTTCAATGTTTGTCATCCCCGCGAAGGCGCAGTAGTGTCCGGGTAAAGTTGAAACAGACTAA
>JAIESK010000015.1 GCA_019746105.1 Alphaproteobacteria bacterium | reverse complement strand
TGGGGAAGAATTTCTCTGCTCAGCACTTATATCTTCTTCATTCAAACTTAAAATCGCCTTTTTAACAGAGGACTAAAAATAGTTTTTCACTTTTCGCACTCAACTTTACAATCTTGAGATGAGCCCTGTGTGGCGCCATATTCACAATTGGTAGTTTTACAGTTGGAATGTCCTTGAAGTGAAAGGGAAAGAGAATGGGCTAAGGGAGCATTTTGTCCTGACATGTAATAGGTGCATAAAAACCACTGCCCGTCGGCACTTATCATTCCAGACGTTAAAGGAACTCCTGTTGTGAAAAACCAAGATTGTCCGTTGATTGTTACAGGTAAGTTTTTAGGAGCTTTAGGACATGTAGCAACAACTTTTGCTGATACTTCCTGAGAGAGATAAGCAAGGAATAACAAAGAAACGAGTAAGGTTTTTTTCATTAGCTTCTCCTTGTATGGGCAAAGAAAAACTTATCACGATTTTATTAAAATTTTATAAAATATATATTTTCCTATGAATTCTAAACCTCGCGGGGTTACCGCGAGGCATCAATGAATTACTTAGTAAACTTTCTGACCTTCGATGAAGATGCTCTTCCCCACCTTGTCAAAGAAGTCTTGGTAAAAACGTTGATCTTCAATGGTACTAACCTGATCCACATTACCCATATTATTCAAGACTTTTTCCTGGAAAGTGGCGCGAACTTTTGTCTTGTGGCCTTGAGTTTTCACATTCGCGGTGGCCTCAATAGTGGAGGTTTTTCCCCAGCGTGCATTCGGTCCAAAGAAAAATTGTTGCATAAAGGCTTCGTTTGAATTTTCAACATCTACATCACGGACTGCGGAGACAAGCCCAACCTCAGGCACAACGTTTTTAACCATGAATCCTTGGTCTTGGAAGGCTTCGACAACCGCTGAAAGCACTTCGTTTGTTTTTCCCGTATCAAAGGAGCGAGTTTGAAATTCACGAACCTGGAGCTGTGTCTTCATAGGAGCTTTATTATTATGGGTGGCACAGGCTGAAAGAAGCAAGGCCACGCCAAGTAAGATTGTTTTCTTCATAATACTATTCCTAGAACTTGCTTTGATGATAATTCACAGTTTGAACGTGTTTGCGATTGTCAAACTTAATCATGACCGTCAACGTCTTTTGGGTGGCTTCATAGGCATTCGCCTTTGATGAAGCGCCAAAAAGGATCAAAGATCCACCGCCACCAGAAGAGGCACGAGCTCCTTCCGTCGAAATTTTGTCATAGACCCAGGTCTCATTTCCATGATCATCATTGGTCACGATATTGGGAGCTCCAAGGGTGGATAAAACTTGTTCTTGACTTGTTCCTTTATGGATTGAAGATTGCACTTGTCCCAAAGAAAAGGTTGAAGGGCCTTGTCCTGCAGTGACTTCTTCGCGCAACTCTTGAGCCGACTTACAGCCCGTAAGAAGGGCGCCGGTTAAGGCGATGGTGAGTAAATTTCTATAGTTCATGTTGATTCTCCAAATTTAATTTGCCATGGCATTGTTTATAGCGCTTGCCCGAACCGCAAGGGCAGGGGGCATTACGTGGTGTGTTTGTCCAGTCTTCGGGACCGACGAGAACCTTATCTCCTGTTTCTCCTGGATCATTAGGATCCTTATGATAATTTAAAGTCATTTCTTGTTCAATTTCTGGTTCAAAAACATCTTCAATAACTTGTTGTGGGGTGGCCTGCTCTCCCAATTGAACGTGGGCAAGAGCCCCAGTGACGTTCTCGCGCAGGCGTCCCAGCATGTCTTGGAATAGTTCAAAGGCCTCTCCCTTATACTCATTCAAAGGATCTCGCTGGGCGTAGGCACGAAGATTAATGCCTTGTCGCAAATGATCTAAGGACAAAAGGTGATCCTTCCATTGTTGATCAAGGATTCGCAAAAGAAGCGATTTTTCAGCAAGGCGCATCATCTCTACCCCATAATCTTTTTCTTTCCGCGCCATCAAGTCGTCAATGGCTTGTTGAAAACGGGTTTGAATCTCAGCGTCCGCAATGCCTTCTTCATCCGCCCATTCTTTAAAGGGAAGATTAAGGCCAAAAATACGCAGACATTCTTCATGGAGAGCATTTGTATCCCATTGGTCTGCATAGGCTTTTTCAGGGATAAAGCGTGCTACAAGGTCTTCTATAACTTCAACGCGCATACCATCTACATAATCATGGACATCGCTGACTTCCATGATTTCACGGCGCTGTTCATAAATGACCTTCCGTTGATCATTCATCACATCGTCATATTTAAGAAGTTGCTTACGGATATCAAAGTTACGGGCTTCAACCTTTTGCTGAGCTTTTTCAAGGGCACGATTGATCCAAGGGTGGATAATGGCTTCCCCTTCTTCAAGGCCCAATTTCTGTAGCCAGCTATCCAATCTCTCAGAGCCGAAAATCCGCATCAGATCATCTTCAAGGGAGAGGAAGAATTTGGAGGCTCCAGGGTCTCCTTGACGTCCTGAACGGCCGCGTAACTGGTTATCGATGCGGCGGCTTTCGTGCCTTTCCGTTCCTATAACAAAAAGACCACCAGCATCTTTGGCAATCTTAGCGTTTTCTTTAATTTCAGCCGCAATTTCTTTAGCACGGGCCTCAGCTTTTTTCACGTCTTTGAGGGTGGCTGTTTCTTCCTCAACGCGCATCTCAAGGTTTCCCCCCAGTTTGATGTCCGTTCCACGGCCTGCCATGTTGGTAGCAATGGTAATGGCTCCTGGAACACCTGCTTCTGCAATGATTTTAGCTTCTTGTTCATGAAACTTAGCATTAAGAACGTTGTGGGGAATTTTCTTTTGTTTCAAAAGATGAGATAAAAGCTCTGACTTTTCAATGCTGACTGTTCCTACCAAAACTGGCTGTTTACGCGCATGGCAGTCTTCAATCAATTTGATAATAGCTTCATACTTTTCCTTTGCCGTTCGGTAAACTTCATCATCCATGTCCTTACGGAGAACGGGAACATTTGTTGGCACCTCAAGCACTTCAAGTTTATAGATATCAGCAAATTCAGCAGCCTCAGTCATAGCTGTTCCGGTCATGCCGGCAAGCTTGGGATAAAGACGGAAATAGTTTTGATAGGTAATGGAAGCCAGGGTTTGGTTTTCTTGTTGGATTTCAACTTTTTCCTTGGCTTCTAAAGCTTGGTGGAGCCCTTCAGAATAACGACGGCCTTCCATGGCGCGTCCCGTGAACTCATCAATGATCATTACCTTGTCGTCTTTGATCATGTAATCCACATCAAGAGTGAAAAGCTTGTGAGCCCGTAAGGCTTGGTTTACATGGTGCACGATAGGAACGTTTTGGATATCGTAGAGAGAAGATCCATTTAATAAACCGGCTTGTCTTAAAAGTTCTTCAATGTGCTCAATACCTTGCTCTGTCAAGGTAACGGCGCGAGCCTTTTCATCTTTTTCAAAATCTTCAGGAAGTAGGCTTGGCATAAGCTGATCTATACTTACATAAAGATCAGATGAATCTTCTGCAGCTCCTGAAATAATCAGTGGCGTCCGGGCTTCGTCTACTAAGATACTGTCGACCTCGTCCACAATGGCAAAATTGAAAGGACGTTGCACAATCTCTTCTAAACGAAACTTCATATTATCCCTAAGATAATCGAATCCTAATTCATTGTTGGTGGCATAGGTAATGTCACATTTGTAAGCAATTTGCCGCTCCAAATCATCCAGTTCATGAACAATGCAGTCAACCGTAAGACCTAAGAAGCGGTAGATCGTTCCCATCCATTCCGAGTCACGTTTAGCCAGATAATCGTTGACTGTGACGACGTGAACGCCTTTGCCTTCAAGAGCATTCAAGTAAACAGGAAGAGTCGCCACAAGGGTTTTACCTTCACCTGTCTTCATTTCCGTAATCATGCCGCGATGAAGAATGATACCACCTTTGAGCTGCACATTAAAATGACGCATGCCAAGGGTACGTTTAGAGGCTTCCCTGACAACAGCAAAAGCTTCAACAAGGAGATCGTCAACAGTCTCTCCTTGCTTCAGGCGCGCTCGGAATTCTTCCGTCTTCTGGCGTAAGCCATCATCAGAAAGCTTTTCTATCTCCCCTTCAAGAGCATTGATTTGCTCAACAATTTTGCCCAGGCTTTTAATGTAGCGGTCATTTGCTGAGCCAAAAACTTTCTTAAAAACTGTCGTAAACATGGATCCTCGTCCTATTATTAAATTAAACCCATCATATACCGAGAGAGAGGGAGAAGGCTAGAGGTTTCCTGAGATAAATATGAGGTTGGAGTAATTATTGTAAATGACCCTGACAGAACTGGCAGTACTGACAGATTTAAATCGTAAATAACCTAGCATAAACCAAGCCGCGGCAATCCAGGAGGACGTTGAAGCTTGTTGAGGCGGGTGGTGATATGGATTGCTTCGCTTCGCTCGCAATGACGATCAAAAAAATTTCTTATTCAACACGGGAAAAGATAAATATCTCCCGGTATTAAGCTGACCTTTTCTGACGCTGAAACTATGGGGTTAGGCTGCTGGTGCAGGTAACATCCCCAGCTTTTCTAAGAGAGCTATTAATTTCTGCCTTTGGGTATTAATCTTAAAGAGTCGATCATCGGATGCCGCTACAGCACCAACGCTTTGCATAAGTCTCGGCTGGCCAGGGTTAATGCTCGGATCCTTAAGAATAAGCTCAATATTTCTCTGCATTTCTTTTCTACGTTGTTCATCCAACTCTGTGAGTCTTGCTGAAATTTTTGGTACGTCAAATTCATCATCCTCATTATCCATGCCCACAGCATGATGGATCATTGAACTCGATATAATCGCTAATGAAAAAATAAATTTTTTAATTATAATAAATATTCTTTGCGTGAAATTAATCTAATCTAGAATTATAAAAAGACGTCTTGGATGTCAATAAATACTTTCCAGGAGATCCTGAGTCCCTCTCGTTACACTTGAGGTCTCAGGATCTATTCAATAACATAATTGATCCACGCTTCAGTAAGGTCTTTCGAAACTCAGGGTTAACTTTAAAAAACCACAGCTATTTCTTAATCAATCCTAAAGATTTCTTATGCTATTATCACTGAGATTGAAACGCTTAGAGGTGGATAATGAAAAATAAAAATGAGCGCTCTCCTGCCTCACGGTGGCAAACGGCTCTTGTGGTCATTCTTTTACTTGCCATTCTCTTTTATTTTATAATCGGATTCAGCTCCCTTGAGCCTATTTATTCCATTACCCCGCAAGATATCCCTCTTTTGATTGTTATTGTGCTTTGCGGAATTCCTCTGGTTTTTCAAATCCTATGGAAACTCTATAATCATATCTTTGGGGCGGATGTTTTAGCGGCCCTTGCTATCGTCGTAGGCGTGTATTTAGGGCAATATTTAGCTGTAACCATTGTCATGCTGATGCTGGCTACAGGCCAGATGCTTGAAACCTATGCTTTAAGACGCGCCTCATCGGTGTTATTGGCTTTGGCTGAGCGTATGCCTTCCTCAGTCCATCTTAAAATTGATGCCCAAATTGAGGAATCTCCCTTAGAGAAAGTTAAAATTGGGGACCACATTGTTATCTACCCCCATGAAACCTGCCCCGTGGATGGAGTTGTGATTCAAGGACATGGCTCTATGGATGAATCTTATCTGACGGGAGAGCCCTATCTGGTTTCAAAAACACCGGGAGCTTCCGTCATATCGGGTGCCATTAATGGCGAGGAAATGCTTATCATCCGCGCTGACAAGTTGCCTCAAGATTCCCGCTATGCGCAGATTATGAAAGTAATGGAAGAGTCGGAGCAAAGACGCCCTCATCTGCGCCGGTTGGGGGACCAGCTGGGGGCCATATTTGCACCCTTGACCTTGATCATTGCGGGTTTGACATATTACCTGACTGATGATCCAGTGCGCTTTCTGGCCGTTCTCGTCATTGCAACGCCCTGTCCGTTGCTGATTGCCATCCCTATTACACTTATTAGTGCCATTTCTTTAGCGGCTAGAAAGGGGATTATTATCAAAGATCCAGTGGTTTTGGAACGTCTTCCTACCTGCAAGACAGCTATTTTTGATAAGACAGGGACTCTCACCTATGGTCAGGCGGAATTGGTTGATGTTGTCCCTTTGTCAGGCTTTATTGAGGAGGGAGTTCTTCAGGAAGTTGCGAGCATCGAACGGTTCTCAAAGCATCCTCTCGCAACGGCGATTGTTAAGGCTGCTCAAAAATCCCAACTTACACTCCTGGATGTAGAAAAGGTAAAAGAAGCCCCTGGAAAAGGGTTGGTGGGCTATCTAGAAGGTAAAGTTATACAAATTACCAACCGGCAAAAATTGACTCAAAAGCATCTAAGCCAAGTCACAATAATGCCGCCCCCAAAACCAGGTATGGAATGTATTGTTTTGATTAACGACCAGATTGCGGCTGTTTTTTATTTCAGAGATACTCTCCGGCTCGAGGGGCAATCTTTTATCGCTCATCTGGCTCCCATTCACTACTTTAAAAAGATCATGGTTGTGTCTGGAGATCGGGCATCAGAGGTAAATTATATCGCTAAAGAGCTGGGCATTAAAGAGGTTTACGCTAGCCAATCACCTGAGCAAAAAGTTGAGATTGTTGCAAAGGAAACGGCTAGCGCTCCCACGATTTTTATGGGAGATGGCATTAATGATGCGCCCGCTCTTGCGGTGGCAACCGTGGGGTTAGCCTTTGGTCAACATAATCTGGTGACGACTGAGGCGGCAGGTGCCGTCATTCTTGAAAGTTCTCTGGCGAAGGTGGATGAATTGCTTCACATCAGCATTCGCATGCGGCGGGTGGCTTTGGTCAGTGCAGTTGGGGGGATGCTTTTAAGCTTTGTGGGCATGTATTTTGCAGCTATTGGCATGGTTACTCCTGTGATGGGAGCCTTGTTGCAAGAAGGAATCGATGTTTTGGCTATTTTGAATGCCCTGCGTTTGACATGGCAATCTAAAGTACGGGCGGATATTGAAGAGGATTAAAAAAAGATGAATTGCCTACATCTTATAGAAAGTGTAGGCAATCTCGTAACTATTTAGGACTCTCTGATAAAAGGGTTAAGCAGGATGAGTGATATTCCGAATATCAATAAATTAATGCCAATTAAAACCCCAAAGACCCACAAAGCACTTATAGGATAATTTACTAACAGAATGGTAGCGATACCTATGGATAAAAGACCGCTTATAAGTGACCAACCCCAATAGCGGGCCTCTTTGCGCTGTTGAAAGCCAAAGATAATCGTTAACACTCCTTGTGCATAAAAGAGAGCAATCAAGAGCATTGATAGGAAAAGAAGACCTATAAGGGGATGGCTTAAGAGGTAAACACCTGCAAGAATATACAAGACCCCCACAATAAAATTCCAAATGTAGCCATCACGCTGTTTATCTTCAAAGGCTCCAAAGAGTTGAAAAATTCCCCCAAAAAGGAAAAGAGCTCCCAAAAAGGCCTCAATTCCAAGTGAACTATAAAAAGGGTAAATAATTGAAAGGACTCCTAAAATAATAAAGATAGTCCCTGTAATGTTTGTAATGCTTGCTTTTTTCATAATAGGCTCCTTTGTTTTGTTGCCTTGTTAAAACATTACAATGGATGTGGTTAATTTTTTGTAAAATATCTTATAGTAATGTTAATCAAAAAGGTAAGTTGGAAGAAGATCAAGTGTATGAGACAAGTTTTACTTGCAGTTCAGGAGAATTTTTCCTTTTTATCTTCTTGACAAAGAAAAGAATAATAACTAAGTAATAATTTGTTTGGTCGCATTGTTCTTATAAAAAAGGATGTATTGTTTATGAGATTTATTTATTTCTCTTTCTTGCTTATGTTATTCGCAAACTTTTCAAATGCTGCTGGCCCTTCGTTAAGGGAAACAGAGTTAGAAGGGATAGCGGCCGATCTTCGTCCTCAGCGTAAGCATTCTTTTTCTGTTAAAGGACGTCCTCGTGAAGAGCTTTATGAATATTATGTGTCTGGTACAGACCTTGCCTGTGGTTTTCGACTTTTCGGGTTAAAAGGGCGACAAGAAGGTATAGATTTAATTAAAGCTAAGTTAAATAATTCCATAATTAAACAGTATGTTAGTAATAGCATTTGCGGAGAAGAAGGTGATCGTTTTAAAGAAATATATGCTCAGGAAAAAGCAGAAATTTCTAATTTAGAGGCTTTTTCTATGGATACTTTTAATCAGCAAGAGTATTTAGATTTTTATGCCAACAATAGTGTAGCCATTTCTTTTGAAGAAAATCGCTCGTTAGGATCAGAACTTACTCCAAACTATAAAAAAACTTATGGCCTCTTAGACGCTTTGGCGGCCCTCTTGAAAAAAAACTTCTACATTTATAGGCGTATGGAAGGGGGTGGGGAAAATTCTCGTACTCTCAAGCTTGTACACTCGATTTTTAACAAAGAAGGTTTTCCGTACGTTCGCGCTCTTTACGATAGTAATAGTTTCCATTTTAACCTTTTAGTTGATAGCGCTAATATAGCGGCTCGTAAGGCGGCAGCAGCACAAGAAGAGCGATTTTTTTCCGAATTGAGAATGGATTTTGACTCCACTCAGCCTATGGATTTTTTTGATTTAGGGCCATCATCTTCATCATCTTCATCATCTTCATCATCATCATCTTCTTCTTCTTTTACATCTATCCCTCAACATCCATTTTCTCAAATAAGTGCTGAGCAAACCTCTTCTTCCCTTAGAATCCAGAATTTTTCTTTACAGCAACAGGATCAATTGCCAGTAGAAGAACCTCAGTATTTTTCTCGTATTGCTGCTGATCGGATGCCTGTTGACCTTACTTTTAAAAAGGTAAGTGATTTTATAAATCGAGTTAATAATATAATTAATTTCGAAGGTTTTTTCCCTGGCGCATCTCTAAACGTGGCGTTTACCTTCTTAAAAAAGGGTTTAGAATCTGATCAATTACCGGAGAAAGAAAGAATTCTTTATCAATTTGGTATTGTACGTCTCTTTTTAGATTTTGCTCCTCCTACGAATACTTTTCAGAAAGAAATTTATGGAACTCATCTAATAAGTAAAATGGAAGAAATCATTAACAGCTATGCTCAATCAAAAGAAGCCAAGCTTAAAAGATTCGCAAATTACGCTCGTATCTATTTAGGTAAATTATTTATTGCTTTAGATTGCTTTGATGAGGCTTATGAGGCATTTAGCCAGGTAGGGGACAAATATACCAAAACTTATCTTGTAGATATAGCGGAAATGATTATTGATCATGGATACCGCCCCAGCGATTTAGGAGAAGATGAAGATCCGAATGAGTACGTTATAAAATTATTGTCAAATCCAATCAGTAGTACATCAAAAAGTGGAAGTTCCAAAAGAACAAGAGCAACAGGTGGTGAATTTGGGGCTAACTCAGAGAGTATTGGACGCCCTCAGTTTCTTACGAGTAAAAGTGTTCAGAGACGCAAAGATGATTTGTGCGCAGAGGCTTTCCAAAGAATAGAAGGGACACACAGAACAACACATCCAACTAGCACAACGACAACTCATTTCTCAGGGTCAACTCAAAGTGCTCAGAGTCGTAGTTCTTCTCCAACAGGAGACTGGAGAGACCTATCGACAAGAATGAGAAAAAGGACGACGCCTGTCAAAGCTGATGATGCTGATAGACTTGATGATGATCTCAGGGAATTAAAGCGTTCAAGATTTAACACAACGACAACTCATTTCTCAGGGTCGACTCAAAGTGCTCAGAGTCGTGGTTCTTCTCCAACGGGAGAATTGAGAGATCTATCAATACAAGAGGAAGAAGGGTTTAATGCTACAGGAGACTATGAACTTACTGATGACTATGAATTTAGAAATGATTATGATGATTATGAATCTAGTCAAACTTCCTCACCAGAAGATTTTATATCCTTAGAAGATAGAGATCAGGAAGTAGGAGAGTTCCTTTCTCAAACGTTCCGTGAAGAATTTCGACGTCTTTTATACTTGGGAAAGGCTCACCGAAATGAAGAGGCTGTGCGCTACTTTTTGTTAGCAAAAGAGTGTGCAAAGAAAATTGGGGATCAGCAAGCTCTTGCCAAGACAGAGATAGGACTCGGCAATGCACGTGATGGAGATCGAATAGGGCACTATCAAGCTGCACTGGGCATAGCTCAAGAAATTGGAGACCGTTCACTTGAAGCGCAGGCTCACATCGGACTCGGCAATGCACGTGCAGGAGTAGAACACTATCAAGCTGCACTGCGCATAGCTATAGACATTAAAGACCGTTCACTTGAAGCGCAGGCCCTTATCGGACTCGGCAATGCACGTGCAGGAGTAGAAAACTATCAAGCTGCACTGGGCATAGCTCAAGAAATTGGAGACCGTTCACTTGAAGCGCAGGCCCTTATCGGACTCGGCAATGCACGTGCAGGAGTAGAACACTATCAAGCTGCACTGCCCATAGCTATAGACATTAAAGATCATTCACTTGAAGCGCAGGCTCACATCGGACTCGGCAATGCTCGTGTGGGGAGTGATGGGGGCCGAGGTCATTATCAAGTTGCACTGCGTATAGCTTTAGACATTAAAGACCGTTCACTTGAAGCGCAGGCCTTTATCGGATTCGGCAATGCACGTGTAGGAGATCGAATAGGGCATTATCAAGCTGCACTGCGTATAGCTTTAGACATTAAAGACCGTTCACTTGAAGCGCAGGCCCTTATTGGACTCGGTAATGCACGTGATGGAGATCAAAGAGAGCGCTATCAAGCTGCACTGGGCATAGCTCAAGAAATTGGAGACCGTTCACTTGAAGTACAGGCCCTTATCGGACTCGGCAATGCACGTGATGGGGGTGATGGAGGCCGAGGTTACTATCAAGCTGCACTGCGTATAGCTGTAGACATTAAAGACCGTTCACTTGAAGCGCAGGCCCTTATCGGACTCGGTAATGCACGTGTGGGGAGTGATGGAGGCCGAGGTCATTATCAAGCTGCACTGGGCATAGCTCAAGAAATTGGAGACCGTTCACTTGAAGCGCAGGCTCACATCGGACTCGGCAATGCACGTGCAGGAGTAGAACACTATCAAGCTGCACTGCGCATAGCTATAGACATTAAAGACCGTTCACTTGAAGCGCAGGCCCTTATCGGACTCGGCAATGCACGTGATAGAGATCGAATAGGGCACTATCACGCAGCAGGGCGCATAGCTCAGGAAATCGGAGACCGTTCACTTGAGGCGCAGGCTCTTATCGGACTCGGAAATACTTCCCGTAACCAGGAAGCATTAGACTATTATCAAGCGGCGTTTAGGATTGCGCCATCTGAAAAATTACGTGAACATGCTTCAAAGGGAATAAGAAGAGTAGAAAAGATTATCAATTTCTCTTCGAGGCACAGAAGAATTTATTGAAGATAGATTGTCTTTTCGGCAGATTGATGGGGGTTGGCTAGAATCCTCTCCGCCTGATTCTAGAGCAGTTTTGAGATTTTAGAAATCTATTCCACAGTTGAATTATGGTATTTCTTATTTTTATGAGAATGAAGTTGGAGTAGAGAATTTAATTCTCAATCCCTTCTGGGCTAGTTAAGTTATTAACCAAAAAAGGAATCCTCTCGCCTTAAATCTTGAGCGAACGTGCTTGCTTTACGGATTTTTCTTGCGTAGTAGGTCCTTTCAATTATAACGTGATGATAGTGGATACCTTGTGAATCATTGAATACTCCTATGAAAAGTTTTTTTTCTCAAAAAGAATGCCAAAATAAAGCGTGGCTCCTCACCGGAGCTGCAGGTTTTATTGGCTCAAATTTATTAGAATTTCTTTTAAAAAATGATCAAGTCGTTATTGGACTTGATAACTTTTTGACGGGCAAGAGGGAAAATTTAAAGAGTGTCCTCGAAAAGCTTTCTCCTCAACAAATAAAGAACTTTACCCTTATTGAAGGGGACATTCGTGATGATAAGCTCTGCCGCGAGGTGACCAAAAATGTTGATTATGTTTTGCATCAAGCGGCTCTCGGCAGTGTTCCGCGCTCCTTAAAAGATCCTCAGACGACAAATGATGTCAATGTTACTGGATTTTTGAACATGTTAAGAGCCTCTCAAGAAAACAAGGTTTCTAAATTTGTTTACGCTTCTTCGAGTTCTGTTTATGGCGATTCACCTCACCTTCCTAAAATTGAAGAGAAAATTGGAAACCCTTTGTCTCCTTATGCTGTTTCAAAAAGAACGAATGAACTGTATGGCGAAGTTTTTGGGCGTTGTTATGGAATTCCAACGATTGGGCTTCGTTATTTTAATGTTTTCGGTCCCCGCCAAGATCCAGAGAGTATGTATGCGGCTCTTATTCCCTTATGGGTGACAGCTCTTTTAAAAGGGGGGCCGTGCTATATTAATGGAAACGGTTTTAATTCACGGGACTTTTGTTATGTAGCGAATGCTATCGAAGCGAATCTTAAAGCTGCTGTCACACAAAATTCACAAGCCTTTGGCACCGTGTTTAATGTGGCTTATGGAGCACAAACAAACTTACATGAGGTTTATGCTTTAATAAAATCTTACTTAGAAATTCAGGGTGATATTCAACCGCTCTATCGTGAAGAACGACCAGGAGATGTGAAACATTCTCTTGCCAATATAGAGAAAGCAAAAACCCTTTTAGGATATTGCCCTTCTTACTCTTTTAAGGAAGGTTTAAAACATACGGTTGAATGGTTTAAAAAAAAATTATAAAGGCAAGCTTTCGCAGCAAGTTAAAGCTGTCAAATACTTTTAATCCGCATAAATTGTCCCCGCCCTCTGGACAAATCAGTTCTGATGTCCCATAAAATTAGCTTTGATAAATTTTGAAAAGAATGGCGGTTCTGAATGACTTCAGTGTTAGCAAAAAATGTAACCCAAAAAGCTCGCAAAGACTCCTTTTTATCGGATGTAAGGGCTTGGTTCGTTTGGAGTTTTGCTGGACTTTTTTATTTATATCAGTTCATTTTAAGAAATTCTCCCGGTGTGATGACCGACGATTTAATGCGGGATTTTTCTGTTGAGGCTTGTTCTTTAGGGATTTTAAGCTCCTTTTATTTGGTATCCTATGTCTCTCTTCAGATTCCTGTGGGACTCGGAATGGATAAATTTGGACCGACACGTCTTTTAAAAGGGGCCATTTTTCTTTGTATAGTGGGAACAGTCTTTTTTGCTCTTTCCGATTCTTTTTATCTTGCCTGCTTTGGGCGTCTTTTGATTGGTGCAGGGTCTACCTGTGCTTTTCTCGGTTCATTAAAGTTAGCGACGAATTGGTTTCATCCCGAAAGATTGGCTCTTGTCGTGGGGTTCACCCTGTTGGCGGGGAAGTTGGGAGCTTCTTTCGGACAAGCGCCTCTTGCTTTTGTCATTGATGCTTTGGGTTGGCGAGAAGCCTTGCTCTACGTTGTTGTTCCCATAGGGTTTCTTATTGGGGCAGGAATTTGGACTTTTGTTAAGGATACCCCTCCTGAAGGTCCCATTGAACCGGTAGAAACTGTAGATACAAGTCTCAAAACACTCTTTATTCGCTTGAAAGATATTGTTGTTGATTATCGTATCTGGGCTTTAGGAGGGTATGGAGCGTTGATGTACGTTCCCATGCTTGCTTTCGTCGATTTGTGGGGCATTCCCTTTTTAATGAAACTTTATGATGTGGATCGTGTGACAGCGGGCTCTGTTACAACCATGTTTTATATTGGTGCAGGGATAGGTTCCCCCGTCGTCGCTCTTATTTCCGATTACTTAATGAATAGGAAATTCCCTATGGCAGTGGGAGCTATATTGGCCATCATCTGCAATATCGCTATTATTTATTTGGTAGATGTTCCTTTGAGCGTTATGTACGTATTGCTCTTTTTGTCGGGATTCTTCTTTGCTGCACAACCTCTTATCTTCTCCTCAGTGTGTCAATTAACACCCCATGGAAGCAATGGGACGGCCGTTAGCTTTACCAATATGATCGTTATGATTGTGGGAATGGTACTACAGCCTTTAATTGGCTGGTTCCTCGATTGGATTTGGGATGGGGTCATGAATAATGGTATTCCTTTATATACCATTGCCGATTATCGTTTTGCGCTTCTCAGTGTCCCTGTTTGTCTTTTGATTTCTCTCCTCTTGGTGCCACTCATTCCAGAGACGTTTCCTCGAGAGAAAAAGGTCGAAGAGTGATTACAGCCACCAAGAAGATGTGATCAAAATAACAACAAAATAAAATAAGGGAGTCTAAAATGCCTGTTTTCGGTGCCGTTGATTTTGACGAACATGAGCAAGTTAGTTTTTTTCTTGATAAAAAAACAGGGCTTAAAGCTATCATAGCGATTCATAATACCTGGCGTGGCCCTGCTCTTGGAGGGTGTCGCATGTGGCCCTATAAGGATGAACAAGATGCTCTTACGGATGTGTTGCGTCTTTCGAAGGGGATGACCTATAAAGCCGCTTTAGCTAATCTGCCTTATGGCGGCGGAAAAACAGTCATTATTGGTGATTCCCATCATGATAAGGCGCCTGCCCTTTTTCGTGCTGTGGGTCGTTGTATAAATCAATTTCATGGCCAATATATTACGGGTGAGGATGTGGGAACATCGCCAAAGGATATGGCTTATATTCGAGAAACGACTACACATGTAGTAGGACTTCCCGGGGGAGTTGGTGATCCTTCCCCTTATACAGCGATCGGGGTCTATGAAGGCATCCGGGCTGCTGTTACGCATCGTTTGAAAAAAGAGTCCTTGGAAGGACTTAAAATTGCCGTTCAGGGCTTAGGTCATGTGGGGTATCATCTCTGTAAACTTTTGCACAAGGCAGGCGTTGAGTTAGTTGTGACTGATATTGACGATATATTGGTTCAAAAAGCTGTTAAAGCTTTTAACGCAACTGCTGTTGTTCCTGAAGATATTTATAAAGCTGATGTGGATGTTTTCTCCCCTTGTGCATTGGGAGCAATTATCAATGACCACACTATTCCCCAGTTCAAGTGTAAAATGATTGTGGGGTCAGCCAACAACCAACTTGAAAACCATGAGCATGGTGAGATTTTGGCACGTATGGAGATTCTTTATGGACCTGATTATGTGGTGAATGCAGGGGGATTGATTGATGTCTCTTATGATGGTCCCAATTATAACCGTGATGTTGTTTTGAAACATGTCCAAGGGATTTATGATACTCTTCTCGATATTTTTCATCGGGCTGAAAAGCTAAAACTTTCTACAAGTGAAGCCGCTGATCACCTGGCTGAGGAACGATTTAAGAGATAAGAATATCATCAGCTCATGGACAAATTTTGATATTCCTCCAAAAATCTACCGCCATAAACTGAGTCCAGGAATAAAACGAACTGATCTAGGCCTACCTTTGAGTCGTTTTATGTTTTCTTTCGCCAATTCATTCCCTTGATCTGCGGCTTTTTGAAACCATATCATGGCTTCATTATTGTCTTGGGGGACACCTTCACCCTTTGCATAGAGAAAACCAATGTTATTTTGTGCACTTGCATGATTTTGAGCAGCAGCGCGTAGATACCATTCCATAGCCACAGCAGGATCTGGTGGAACACCTAGACCCATCTCACAAAGTACACCAATACTGTATAGTGCTCCTGCATGTTTTTGGGCTGCAGCTCGTAAATACCATTTCATGGCTTTAGTATGATTTGGTGGAACTCCTAGGCCATAATCATGGAGCACGCCAATGCTAAATTGTGCCTCTGCATACTTTTGAGCTGCGGCCTTTTTAAACCATCGCATAGCTTCAGTAAAATTCTTCATATTTATAGAATTACAATAAAGAGTTCCAATGTTAGTTTGCACCCAGGCTCTTTCTTCTTTACTTGAAAACTTTACAGTTATAGGAGCATCAAGCTGATCACGTGGACTTCTCTTAGAAACACCCTGGCTTAAAAGCCTAGACTCAACAACAAGTTGAATTTCTTCATCGATAGTAGGATCTAAATGGCTGGATCCTGCAACTACGGGGGCTGTTGATTTTTTCTCATCATCAATAGAAAAGGTTGGAGTAGAAGAAGAAAATAAAAGAGAAAAGATTATGAAAAGAGACTTGCGCATTCAACACCCTTTTTAAATAAGCTATACCAATCGCCAATGAAGAAACAATGGTATAAGAGGGAACTTAGCACTGTTTGATTAGCTGAAGCCAGTGCACTTTATGTGATTTTACATTAAATTGAGGATGTGAAGCATAAAGAAGTTTGGGAAATCTCTATGTGTCCTTATCAATCATAATAAAAAGGAAGGGCTCAAATGTTTCACGCTCTAGGAAATAAAACGTGAAACATGCGAGCCCCTGTCACTGAAATCAGAGGATTCATGAGAACTTTTAATTTGTATTGGCAGTTTATAATCCAGGAAGCTCTTTTTTGTGTTCCTCCAAAAGCTCATTAAATTTGATGTCAAACTGTTCCTGACTAATCGTATGTTTTTCCTTTTGTTCATTCAGCCTCTGCAACTCATTTGCGAAGTTTTGCTGGGCTCCTTTTTGTTGAGAGGTTTCTTCTGGCATAGCATACATATCACTGGGCATGAAGGTGAATGCGGCCCCAGCCAAAAGTAATCTCTGAATAACTTTCTTATACATGTTTATCTCCCTTTCTTTTGATAACTTATGATTTCACAGTGTTTTCAATGAAGATTTTTGCTTCATCACGGCATTCTCTTATATTTACGTTAAGATATTCTTAACCTAAACAAATCTTATGGTTCTTTGCAAAATCAGCGAGGGGCTTTCGTAAAGAGGGAGAGTAGGTACGCAAGGCCTCTTTAAGGAAGCTTTTCGTTTCTTTTAAGGGAACGCTTAAAACCATCTTTTTCAACTGGCCGGCTGAAGGGCCAGAGACGGAAAAAGAACGATATCCTATTCCCATTAGAGCAAGGGTCTCTAAAGGTTTTCCGGCCATCTCTCCGCAAATACTGACAGGAACACCTGCTTCTTCACAAGTTTGCCAGATTTTTAGTAAGTAATTGAGAAAGGTGGAAGAAAGAGGATCGTAACGCCCAGAGACGGTAGGGTTGGTTCGATCGCAGGCATAATAAAATTGGAAAAGATCGTTGGTGCCTATGGAAACAAAATCAACTTCCTTCAAAAGAGTTTCCAACTGATCCACAATGGAGGGAACTTCCAGCATTACACCATAGGAGAGGGAAGCGGGGAGGGGAGCGCCCCCTTCTTTGGCACGGCTCCATTCTTGTTCCGCATGCGCTCGTGCTTGTCGATATTCATTAATATCAGAAATCATAGGAAAAAGGAGGCGCAAAGGTTGCCCGGAGCTGGCATGAATCAATGCACGGACCTGTTGACGTAAAACCGCAGGTTTATCCAGGGCTACTCGAATGGCACGCCACCCTAAAACAGGATTTTCATCTTGAATGCGCCACATGTAAGGAACGATCTTATCTCCGCCAATATCCAGAGTACGAAAGGTAACGGGCTGACCTTTGGCATTTTCAAAGATGTCTTTATAGATTTCTGTTTGGGTTTTGACGTCTGGAAAAGACGAACGCATCATAAAAGAAATTTCCGTACGGTAAAGTCCAACGCCTTCAAAAGACAATTCATCTAAATGATGAAGATCAATGGGAAGGCCTGCATTTAAGGAAAGAGCAATGGAGTTACCATCCAAAGTTTGGCAAGGTTGAGCAGCCATTTCTTTGTTTAAAACTTGCCCTTGTTTGTGTTGGCGCATCTTCTCTCGAGCGTTTTGGAACGCTTCAGGGTCTGGATTAACAGTCACCGTCCCTTCTGTGCCATTAACAATAAGTTTATCACCGCCTTCCACATGAGTGAGGAGTAAAGGAATGCGCCCCACCACAGGGATATCAAGAGAGCGTGCAAGGATAGCTACATGGGCTGTGTGAACTCCTTCCTCGAGCACAAGGCCTTTAATAAATCTGCGATCGTAATCCAAAAGCTCGGCGGGGCCTAGATTATGGGCCACTAGAATGGTTGATTCGGGCAGTTCTTCTGTCGTAGAATCCTTGCCAGAAAGCTGTTTTAAAAGGCGGCTAGCCAGGTCCTCAAGGTCCGTAAGGCGCCCTTTAAGGATTTGATCTCCAATTTCAGCAAAGCGCTCACGGGTTTGACGCCGTACTTTTTGAACAGCCGCTTCGGCTGTCAGCCCTTTTTGAATGTATCCTTGCATTTTCCGCACCCATCCTCGATCAGAGGCAATCATGCGATAAGAGGATAAAATATCTTGGGTGCCTTTTCCTAATTCAGGTGCTGATTCTACAAGGCGATCAATAGCCTCAATCATCTCACGAATAGCGAGTTTGAGGCGGAGACTCTCTTCCTTTATGTCTTGGGTAAAATCTGTTTCTTTCCACCCATAAGGTTGATGTATAAAAGCGGTTCCCATTGCAATTCCTGCGTTAAAAGGAATTCCCTGAAGGGTTTGGGTTCCAGAAACTTTGCCTTCTCCTACATTAAAAACAGGAAAACGCTGTAACTCGGGAAGGTTGGCAAAATAGTTCCCAATTTCCATGAGACTCTTTTCTCGCCATTGATCAAAGGGGTTGGAAGTGGGATTTTGAAGGGTAAGAACGCCGATTAATCCTTTGGGAGAAAGCAGTGGAACTCCGAGAAGAGCTAAATTTAGATGATCAGCAATACCGGGCCAAAATAAGAAATTTGGATGGCGAGCAATATTATCGCAAATTAAGCTTTTTCCAATACCTGCAATAAAACCCACTACCCCTTCGCCTATCCGAAAACGAATTTTTTTGTGATGAGCTGTGGTAGAATCATAGACAGCGTAGACTTCTAAGTAGCGCTCAGGCGAGAGTAAATATAAAATTGCGGTTGTTGCCCCTAATTCTTGAGCAATGGTTTTTAAAGCAATAGTTAACCGAGCCGGAAGGGTTTGGGGTTTTGCAAGGGTGTCACTGACAGTTTTGAGAAGAGAGTGGAGAGGAGAAAGAGAAGAGGGGGCTGTTGCTAGCATACGGGAGGCACTTTTTGATTTGTGCGGGATTTTAAGGCGATTTCGGCTTGAGAGATAAGTTCGTCAATAATATTTTGGGTTGGTTGCTCACAGGTGACCATGCCGACGCTTTGTCCTGCCATCATAGATCCGTTCTCAACATCTCCTTCAATGACGGCTCGTCTGAGGGCGCCCGCCCAAAAGTGCTCAATTTTTAGCTGAGCTTCTTTTAAATCAAGGATACCTTGATCAACTTGATTAATAAGCTCTCTTTGATAGGCTAAGAAGTCTTTTGTTGCTTTGTTGGCAAGAGCACGTACAGGGATTACAGGAAACCTTGAATCCAATTGGGGGGAAATAATAGCATCCCGCGCTTGAGCTCTTAAAAAAGCCTTCTTAAATTCAGGATGAGCAATGCATTCGGTGGCGCAAACAAAGTGGGTGCCCAGTTGACAGCCAGCGGCGCCCATTTCAAGGTAAGAAACAATGGCTTCACCGCGCCCAATACCCCCGGCGACAAATACAGGAATCTCTTTGACATGAGGGAGAATCTCTTGAACAAGAACGCTGGTAGAAACAGGACCAATGTGGCCGCCTGCCTCCATCCCCTCTATAATCAAGGCATCAACGTCAAGTTTCATCAATTTTTTCGCAATAATCAGGGCAGGGGCAAAGCAAATGACTTTAATGCCGCTTGTTTTGAGATGGGTGATAGCTTGAGTGGGAGGAAGGCCTCCTGCAAGGACAACATGGGTGACCTTTTCCTCAATGCAGACATCAATTAAATTTAAAAGCTGAGGATGAAGGGTGATCAAGTTCACCCCAAAAGGATTTTGAGTTAGAACTTGGGTGGCTTTAATTTCGGCGCGCAACAAATCAGGAGACATGGCTCCAGAAGCAATGACACCAAATCCTCCTGCATTGGAGATGGCAGAGACGAGATTGCGCTCAGAGACCCATGTCATAGCGCCGCCCAAAATAGCATAGCGTACACCAAGGAACTCTTTCCCTCGTTTCCATAAATCTTCTAAATGTTTTGTTGCCAAATTCTCTCCTTCTCTTCGGCATCTAATTGGTACATGGTATGCAAATTTGCAATGGCTCGTTCCGCATGCTGAGCTGGAATAAGCACACTTAGTTTAATATCTGAAGATAGGACGGTATGCACGTCAATTTTTTCCTCTCGAAGAACTTGAAACAATTTATTCGAGGGAGAGTGCTGGGTCAACAGCCCTGTCCCAATAACAGATATCTTTACTACACTAGAATCTCTTAACAAATCATTAAATTGAAGTCTATCTTTTGATTTATATAAAATTGAAGAGGCTCGGTCAGCCTCTGTTTCGGGGAGTGTGAATGAAAAATTAAGGGTACGACCACAAAGAGATAGGTTTTGTTGTACCATATCGATGGTGATCTGATGAGATTCTAAAAGGGCGCGAATTTGATCGATAAGGGCTGGATTTTGCGGCATATGGGTCAAGGTAAAGAGCTCTTCATTTAAGGAATGGGCAAGCCCTCGGATGGGAGAGTGGCGTACTTTTGCTTCGTTTTCATGGGTAATAAGGGTTCCCGGCAGCTCTGAAAGGCTGGAGAGGACACGAAGGCGCACCCGATGTTTCATGGCAAATTCAACGGATTCTTTTTGCAGGACTTTGGCTCCTTGAGCGGCAAGCTCAAGCATTTCCTGGTAAGCAATATGGTTCAATTTATCAGCAGCGCTAACGTAGTGGGGATCAGCCGTGTAGACGCCATCCACATCGGTGAAGATATCGCATCTCTCTGCATCTAAGGCCGCAGCTAAAGCAACAGCCGTTGTGTCCGAGCCGCCTCGCCCTAAGGTTGTTACTCGTCCTTCGGGGCTGAGTCCTTGAAAGCCAGCGACTACAGCCACAATGCCTTTTTTTAAATCTGCAAGCAGGGCGTCCGTTTCAATGCGCTTGATCTGAGCCCCCGCATATTGAGCGGAGGTGTGGATAGGAATTTGCCATCCGAGCCATGAGCGGGCAGAGAGTCCTATGTTTTGAAGGGTGAGTGCCAAAAGGCCGGCGGTGACTTGCTCGCCAGAAGAAACGATAGCGTCATATTCGGCCCGATCGTAAGTGGTGGAGAGATCACGAATTGAGGACACTAGAGAATTTGTTGTGCCTGCCATAGCAGAGACGACGGCTACAACCTGATGACCGGCATCAACTTCGCTTTTGACCCGCAAAGCCGCTTTTTTAATTAAATCAAGAGAGGCAACAGATGTGCCCCCAAATTTTTGAACGATGCAGGTCATCTATCCGCACAAAAAGGTTGGTTTGAGGAGGAGTTATATCTTGTTTTGAGGATCACAGCAAGGAGGTGGGATTTTTTTAAAAATCAACAAGTTGTACATTTTTATGATTTATTATTCAATATTTTATTATTATTAAATTAATAATTAAAATGATATAATAAATATAGTAAGAATTATTGTTGTTTTTATGGTGATGGTAATGAAAATAGTCACAAAAAAGAAAGTTATTATACTTTTGTCAGTTTTCCAACTTTCCCTTTTAGGAAGCGTGAGCGTTCATGCAAATCTTCGTAGCGAGGAGGAGGAGGGATCAAGCTCAGGGATAAGCATGCAGCATAGTGTTAGTGAAATGAGCTCAGAAGAAGAAATTCTGGCTGTACCTCCGCCTGTACCGCCCCGATTAAGTATCTTTTTCCTAGGAGCTGGAGGAGAAGAGACTTTTTCAGCGCATCCTCGTACCATAGGAATGGATGAGATTGGCGCGATTGTCGAGCTTGCTGAAATGAAAGCACAATCGTCTGGAAGATTGAAATCCTATTATTTGCCTGTAGTTCCTTTGGAAGACAGTTTTTGGTGGGGACAGAGTAGTTCGAACATAACGCCAGAATTTCTTGAAGGCATGGGTGATTTTGGAAGTTTAATCGCTGAGACAGGAGGGGCAGGGGTTTTGAGGATGCTTGGCTCAGCAAAGTTCCTTTACATAGTTCTAGAAGCTATGGATGACCCTCACGTGAAGACACTTACAGGGCCTCAAATGGATGCAAAGGCAGAAGCAGCAATTGCTGACTTTGTGCGGACAAGAGGCGGTAGGCCTGGAGCTATAACTCCAGTAGAGCTCGCAGCCTTTGGCGATGATGTTAAAGCCCAGATTTTGCAAAAATCTCAGCCGGTTGTCTCTTCACCTACGCTGAGGAAGTTGAGAGAATTCAAGAGAAGTTTTGTGGGGATCTTTTCGAAAGAAGGAGAAATGTAATCTCTTTATACTAAAGTAGTCTTTAATAGCTTTTTCAAAAATCTTGAGAGGGATAACCTCTTGAGATTTTTTTGCCTTCATTAACCCTCAAAAAATGTTTGTAAAAACTTGAAAAGGATGTATAACGAGGAAGAATTGAGTGATGTCGGGCGAAAACGCTGAGCCCTATGTCAAGAACATTTCTTGAGCGGGTGTAGCTCAATGGTAGAGCTCCAGCCTTCCAAGCTGGCTATGAGGGTTCGATTCCCTT